>OMRN01000322.1 GCA_900313265.1 uncultured Lachnospiraceae bacterium
TATACTTTCGGTATCATTTTTTACAAAATGAAAGACAAGAAATATATGCATCTTGTCTTCCATCTCTTCGTAATCGCCGGAAGCATTCCTCACTTCCTTTTCGTACTTTTCTATATTTGCAGATAATATAAAGGTGCCTGTCACTTTTGGCTCTTGGGTGCCTGTCACTTTTGATGCAAAAGTGACAGGCACCTTTCGTTTACCAAATTGAGTGCGGATTATAAGATGAATTCCCATCCGGCGAATCCACCTGAATCGGATCATATCCGGTATACTGTTCAATCGAAGCCTGAACATTTCCGAAATCATTTGATTTAAGCAGAATAATGCTTGAAATCAAAAATGACAAGCCTGCCGCTAATGCTATTCCCAGAAAAACTCCAATCACAATGTAAATCATTCGATTTCCTGCCTCCCTTTTACAAATCCCGTCATCTTATCCTCACTGGATAAATCCATGCTCTTTTTATATTTCTGAATATTTCCGTATCCAACCAGGAAAAGTGTTACGATACAGGCCAAAATAAATATCATCAGTTTTCCGGAATCTTTCGCCGACGAATAGAAAAAAACCTTCGCAAAGCCGATTCCGAGCGGAATGCTTAAAAGATTGATTCCGACAAACAATCCGCTCATAAACGCGTAAAACTTCTTCTTTGAATACGGAACGGCACCGACAACTTTTCCGGTCTGTCCGTTCACCATAATGGTATACGGGATAAAACCGTATTTTACCGTCATAAACCATGCGGGAAGCATGGTATAATACTTCTTTCTTACATGAAACCTCGGATAAGAATCCGATATTCCCTGCGGAGAACCCGGCACGGTCTTTTTGACATAATCATACATCTTCGACTGAGCACGAAACATGGACGTTATCATCATCTGATCAGCAGACATATCGAAACGGTCCGAATAAAATCCGGACATATAGGCCGGATTAAACGGCCGCATTCCGCTGTAATCATAAGGCTCCAGTTTCTGGGACGATAAATCGTTTAAGTTTTTGCTGGCATCCACCGGAAAATAGTAAAGTTTGCAGGACGGAAATCTGCGATAATACTTGGTAACCGTCGTTTTTCCGCTTTTTACCTTGCTTCGAATGACCATTTCGTCACTGTAATCGGCATCAAAAAGCCAGTAAGGAATGTAAATTCCGCAGACACGCTCCGGTTCGAAATTTTTCATCGCCGAAGGAATAAAAAGTCCTTTTTTTACTTTGGTACGGATTTTCTCCAGTGCTTCTTCCTTCGTTACAACAAACGGAATAATGGTATCCGGCATGCGGACTTTCTCCATACGGTCAAAAACGATGGTAGGCTGTCCGCAGTAAATACAGAAAGTGGATGTTTCCACACCGCTTAAGCAAAGCTCGGCGCCGCATGATTTGCAGGTATAAATCTGATTGTCCATTACCGCTTCGCCGTCTTCTTTCGGCTCATCCGTGGTTAGAAGACAGCTGAGATTATTAATCACACGACCTCTTGCCCGGATAAAATTCTTCCTGGCCATCGGCGGGCCCACAGGAGGTCCCATAGGACCATCAAACATACCTCGTTTTTTCTTCGTTTCGCCCGTTCCGAAGAAGGCTTTCTGATTCTCTTCAATAGCTGCCTGGCGCTGTTCTTCTCTTGCAGCTTCACGCTCTTCCTCGGACATATCGGAAAAACTGGTTCCGGCATAGGCTTTGGTATAATCAACTCCCTGTTCTTTTCTTTTTTGGTACTCTTCCGAAAGTCTTCTCTGCTCGGCGTAAAAAGCAGCCTTTCTGGCCAGGCGTTCTTCGGTCGGCATGTCGTATAAGATTTGTCCGTTCCTGCCATACACATCCGTAACAGGTTCGCTCCCGGCCGGTTCACAGAATCCGCCGGTCGGTGAATACTGTCCCATGTTCGCCGGCTGATTCGGATTCGCGCCGGTAGGCATCTGCCCCCAGCCGGACTGAGATTGCTGCGGCTGTACCGGCTGCTGCATTTTCGGCTGTGGTACGGAAATCTGTTCAGCCGAGAAAAATGCATTGCAGAATCTGCAGTACATCTTTCCTTCTTCTACATTGTATTCCAATGCACCATCACAATTCGGACATTTGATTACCATTTCTGACCCCTTTTATGAACAAATTTAACTCATACGAAAATAAATTATAACATTTTTTGAATTCGATAACCACGATTCATAGTAAAGATGACCGGAAAGAAGCAAAAATTTATGCCTCCGATATTATTATATCCCATAAAGAAAAAGACAAAACATCAAAAATCGAAAAAAACAGCCGATTATTTTACGATTTATGCATATTGCAGGCAGACTTTCTTTTTTTAAAGAAACATTCCACATTTCGTGCTCTATGTTCTTACGGCCGGCAACCAAAAAAGCGGATCCGCGTCGATGCGAATCCGCTTTAAAATATGTCATTTTCTAAAAATTAAGCGTTTACAATCTGACCGAAGTCCGGCTTTAAGGAAGCGCCGCCGATTAAGCCGCCGTCGATGTTGGGCTTGCTAAGAAGCTCAGCTGCGTTGCCTGCGTTCATGGAGCCGCCGTACTGAATACGAACTGCTTCTGCAGTCTCTGCATCGTAAATCTCAGCGATTAACTCACGAATGCCTTTGCAAACTTCTTCAGCCTGATCGGATGTTGCGGTCTTGCCGGTTCCGA
>OMRN01000088.1 GCA_900313265.1 uncultured Lachnospiraceae bacterium
CTTAAACCGAAGGAATGGTTCATGCACCGATAACAAATGCGAGTCTGAGAGATTTCCGTTCAAATATGAACGGAAGAGTCTCGAGGGCGATTTATAGCAAAGAAAGGAGATCCACAATGGATTTATCGAATTTAAGCCCTGCCGAAGGGTCAAAGCACAGCAATAATTTCAGACGCGGTCGCGGACACGGTTCAGGAAACGGAAAGACCGCAGGTAAAGGACATAAAGGTCAGAAGGCTCGTAGCGGAGCTCCGAGAATCGGTTTCGAAGGTGGACAGATGCCCCTTTACAGACGTATTCCGAAGAGAGGCTTCAAGAACATTAACACCAAAGAGATCGTTGCAATCAACGTATCCGTTCTTGAGAAGAACTTCGAAAACGGCGATACCGTAACCGTAGACAGCCTGATCGAAAAAGGCATCATCAAGAATATTAATACCGGAATCAAGAACGTTGACGGTGTTAAAATTCTCGGAAACGGTGAACTTACCAAGAAACTTGATGTAAAAGTAAATGCTTTCAGTGAAACTGCAAAGGAGAAAATCGAAGCCGTAGGCGGAACAGCAGAGGTGATCTAGTGTTTAAAACATTTATTAATGCTTTTAAAATAAAAGATATCCGTAAGAAATTGCTGTATACACTGCTTATTCTGGTGGTTATCCGTATCGGATCCCAGATTCCGATTCCGGGTGTCAACATTGAATATGTTAAGCAGATGATGGAAACCATACTCGGCGGCGGCGACGGCGGAATCTTTATGGCAATCACCGGTGGATCATTGGAAAGAATGTCCATCCTGGCACTTGGTATTACACCGTACATTACTTCGTCCATTGTTATGCAGCTTTTGACCATCGCCATTCCCGGCCTGGAAGAAATGCAGCGTGACGGCGAAGACGGAAGAAAAAAGATTGCCGCTATTACGAGATATCTTACCGTAGCGTTGGCACTGATTGAATCCGGTGCCATGGCAATCGGATACAAACAGATTTTAAACGAGTATAATGCACTCAGTGTTATTACCGTAATTGCAGCGATGACTGCAGGCAGTGCATTCCTGATGTGGTTAGGTGAAAGAGTGACCGAGAACGGTGTCGGAAACGGTATTTCCATCGTACTTGTCATCAACATTATTTCCACATTCCCGCAGGATGCTGTCAGCCTTTACACCAAATTCGTAAAGGGCCAGACGGTTGCAACTGCGATTTTGAACTCCGTAATTATTATTGTGGTAGTTCTCGGACTTGTGGTTATGGTTATTTATTTAAGCGATGCCATCCGCAAGATTCCGATTCAGTATGCAAAGAAGATTCAGGGAAACAAAATGATGGGTGGAAATTCCAGCCACATCCCGGTAAGAGTAAATACCGCAGGTGTTATTCCGGTCATCTTCGCTGCCAGCTTACTGCAGTTCCCGATTATTATTTCCAACATGGTCGGATTCAATGCGGCAGGCGAGGGATGGTTAACCAAGTTCTGGGCAGAAGCTTTAAATTATATGAATTCTTCCCACTGGTTTAACACCGCAGATATGAAATACACTTTGGGAATTTTAATTTATATTGTCCTGGTTGTATTTTTTGCTTACTTCTATACATCAATCACATTTAACCCGGCAGAAATAGCCAACAACTTAAAGAAAGCGGGAGGCTTTGTACCCGGTATTCGTCCCGGAAAACCGACCAGCGAGTATTTAAATTCGGTACTGAACTACATTATCTTTATCGGTGCCGTAGGTCTTGTGATTGTAGCCATCATTCCGTATGTATTCAACGGTCTGTTCGGCGCATCGGTATCCTTTGGAGGAACCAGTATTATCATCGTAGTCAGCGTCGTTATCGAGACTGCACAGCAGGTTGAATCTCAGATGCTGGTTCGTAACTACAAGGGTTTCTTAAATGATTAATAATCAAGCAGCCGTTTGCGGATTCGTGAATGGTTATGCCGGGGACACACCGCATTTATGCCGTGTGTCTTCGGTGCGCTTTATACAGGGGCAGGGGTATTAAAAAACTTCAAAAGGAGGGTACAGCGTATGAAGATAATTATGTTAGGTGCTCCCGGAGCGGGAAAAGGAACACAGGCAAAAATGATTGCCGAGAAGTACGGCATTCCCCATATTTCGACCGGAGATATTTTCCGTGCAAATATCAAGAACGCAACCGAACTCGGCATGGAAGCCAAGAAATACATGGATGAAGGAAAGCTTGTTCCCGATGAGCTGACCGTAAAAATCCTTTTAGACCGCGTGGCGCAGGATGACTGCAAGAACGGATATGTTCTGGACGGATTTCCCCGCACCATTCCTCAGGCGGAAGTTTTAACGGCCGCGTTGGAGAAAATGAACGATGCCGTTGATTTTGCCATTGACGTGAACGTTCCGGATGAAAACATCGTAAACCGTATGTCCGGAAGAAGAGCATGTCTTACATGCGGGGCAACCTATCATATCGTCCATATTCCTCCCAAACAGGAAGGAATTTGTGATAAATGCGGTTCCGCTCTTGTTTTAAGAGACGATGACAAGCCGGAAACCGTTTTAAACAGACTGAAAGTTTATCATGATCAGACACAGCCTCTTATTGATTACTATACCGAAAAGGGTATTTTAAAAACCGTGGACGGAACGAAGGACATGCAGGAAGTGTTTGAGCAGATTGTAAGTATTCTCAGCTAGGAAAAGAACAATCCGGTCTGAAAACAGACCGATTCGAATAAAAACAGAATCCAATAGGAAACAGATTCAAAGAATAATCAGACGGGAAAGAAGGCGAAAAGAATGTCGGTATCTGTGAAATCGGCAAAAGAAATTGAGTTAATGCGTACATCCTGCAAGATTCTTGCGGAAGTACACGAAGAGCTCGGAAAAGCGCTCCGGCCCGGAATGAGCACCCTGGATGTGGACATCCTGGCGGAAAGACTGATTCGCGAGCATGACTGTATTCCGAATTTTCTTCACTACAACGGTTTCCCCGGTTCGGTATGTGTTTCCATTAACGACGAAGTCGTACACGGAATTCCGAAAAAAAGCCGGATCATAAAGGAAGGCGATATCGTAAGTTTGGACTGCGGATGCATCTATAAAGGATATCATTCCGATGCGGCAAGAACTTACGGAGTCGGAGAAATTTCCCCGGAACTGGAGAAATTAATCGAGGAAACAAAGAACAGTTTCTATGCCGGAATTAAGAAAGCGGTTGCCGGAAATCATTTAAATGATATATGTACCGCAATCGAAGATTATATTACACCGTTCGGTTACGGAATTGTAAGAGAACTTACCGGACACGGAATCGGAACTTGTCTTCATGAGGATCCGGCCATTCCGAATTTCGCAATGAATAAAAAAGGAATCCGCCTGGTACCCGGAATGACGCTTGCCATAGAGCCCATGATTAACTTAGGCCGCGGCGATGTGATTTTTCACGATGACGGATGGACCTGTACGACGGAAGACGGACTCCCCTCCGCACATTACGAAAACACGATCCTGATTACCGAAGACGGGGAGCCGGAGATTCTGACAATCCTGTAAAATGCGGGCAACGGTCAGAGAAATGCCTCAAATGTAAACCGATTAAAAATGTGAATTGATGCGGTGTTTAATTACAGAAACAAAAGTAAAGCGACAGCAGAAAGAATTAAAAGGAGAAGCGCATGTCAAAAGCAGATGTCATTGAAATTGAAGGAACAGTAACGGAGAAACTGCCGAACACCATGTTTAAGGTTCAGCTTGAAAACGGACACGAAGTTCTTGCCCATATCAGCGGAAAGCTTCGTCAGAATTTTATTCGTATCCTTCCGGGAGATAAGGTTACACTGGAACTTTCTCCCTATGATTTGACAAAGGGAAGAATTATCTGGAGAGATAAATAATTCCGCTTCTTACGATATTAAGGATGCAAAAATTGCTTTTTTGTGAAAAGCAACGAAAATTTTTGTATAACCCGACAAAATTTTCTTGCATCTTGAAATATGAGATGATATAATGGCAAATGGTCACTTTTTGAAAGGAGGTTTTATCATGAAAGTTAGATCATCTGTGAAACCGATTTGCGAGAAATGCAAAATCATCAAAAGAAAAGGGAAAATCATGGTAATCTGTGAGAATCCCAA
>OMRN01000172.1 GCA_900313265.1 uncultured Lachnospiraceae bacterium
TTATTGACGATTAAATCCTCTAACTGATCCGCGGAAAAACCAAGCGGGCGGAAATCCAGCCAGATTAAATATGTTCCTTCCGGACGGTTCATCGTTACACCGGGGAGTTCGTTTTTAATAAAATCATCCGCAAAATCGATATTCCCCAGAATATATTTTTTCACGGCTTCATACCACTCATCGCCGTTTTCATAAACCGCCTGTGCGGCCGCAATTCCGGCGGCATTCGGCTCGTCAAGTCCGGTTACATGATATTCCCATTCGAATTTCCGACGAATTTCTTCATTCGGAATAAAAATATTCGACTGCTGCAGCCCCGCTAAATTAAAGGTTTTGCTGGGTGCGGTTGCTGTGATGGTAAAATCTTTAAAAGAAGGATCCGCTTCCTGAAAAATCGTATGCTTTCCTTCCCAGATAAAATCAAAATGGATTTCATCGCTGAAAACAATCACGCCATGCCTTTTACATATTTCCCCGACGGTTAAAAGTTCTTCCTTTGTCCATACCCTTCCGACCGGGTTATGCGGATTACAAAGGATAAATAACTTCACATTATTTTCGATGATTTTTCTCTCAAAATCATCATAATCCATGGAATAATTTCCGACCTCATCACAATGCAGTTCATTGATGACGGGCTTTCTTTTATTCTGCAGAATAATCAGCCGAAACGGATAATACACCGGTTCCTGGATGATTACCGCATCTCCCGGTTTTGTCACCGCACGGATGGCATTCGCTATGGCAAAACAGACACCGGGCGTTTTAACATGCCATTCGGGGTACACATCAAAATCATGATGCCTCTTCATCCATCCGGAAACAGCTTCAAAAAAACCGTCCCCGTCCTGTGTATTGGTGTAACCGTAAATATTATGTGCCGCAAGTGATGTAATTGCATCCTCAACATAGGAAGAAGACTTAAAATCCATGTCCGCTACCCAGAGCGGCAGTATACCTTCCGGATAGCCGCGTTTTACGGCAAAATCATATTTCAGGCACTTGGTGTTCTTTCGATTTACAACCTCATCAAAGTTTAAATTTCTCTCTGCCATCCGCAGTATCCTCCGAATGAACCCTCGCTGCTATGCCTCGAATGCCTGTCTTAAGTCTTCGATGATATCCTTCGGATTTTCGATTCCGACCGAGAGACGCAAAAGTTTATCCGTTATTCCCAGACGCTCTTTTTGTTTTTCCGGAACATCCGGATGGGTCTGAACCGTCGGATAGGTTAAAAGGCTTTCCGTTCCTCCGAGGCTTTCGGCAAAAGTGATCAGTTTAATATTTTTCAGTATTCTACATGCGGTTTCGGCACTGTCTACCGTAAAAGAAATAATACCGGTACCCGCATAATAGATTTTATCAACCTCTTTTCTTTCCCGCAAGTATTGAACAACAGCTTCCGCATTGCTTTTATGACGCTCCATGCGAATGGCCAGTGTTTTCAGTCCCCGCATACAAAGCCAGCATTCAAACGGTCCAAGGGTTGCTCCGGTTGTTTTGGAAAGAAGCCGGAAACGCTCCGAAAGTTCTTTCGTTGCACAACATAAGAATCCGCATACGGTATCATTATGACCGCTTAAATATTTGGTTCCGGAATGAACGACAATGTCCGCTCCTTCTTTAATCGGATTTTGAAAATACGGTGTCATAAACGTATTATCGACAATCAGGACTGCTCCGGATTCATGTGCGATTCCGGCAGCCGCCCCGATATCCGTAATTCTCATCGTCGGATTGGTCGGGCTTTCAAAATAGATTCCCTTTGTGTTCGGTCGCAGGGCGGCCTTAATATTTTCGACATCCGTAGTATCCACGAATTCGACATCATACCCGTTCTTTTCACATATTTGATTGATCAGTCTTACAACACCGCCGTATAAATCCTCTCCCGCAATAATATGATCTCCCGGTTGGAACAGTTCGAATACGGTTGCAATCGCTGCCATTCCGGATGCAAATGCAATCGTATCGGCTGCATGCTCTAAGGAACTTACGGTCTCTTCAAGATATGCTCTGGTCGGATTCGATTCTCTTGAATAATCGAATCCGTTCGGGTTGTGTCCCGGGGTTAAATGGGAGAAGGACGCCGTCTGATAAATCGGGTAGCTGATGGAATTGTTTCCGTCTTCGCATTTATGTCCTTCTCCGTGAATACATCGGGTGTCGATTTCGTAACTCATTTCAAATCCTTTCTGTTAATTCGCTTTCTTCAGTTTATGATCCGGATCCAGCGATAAATCCCTTCTGTTCTGCGGTTCGGAAAAAATCTTATCATAATCAACCGCATTCCAGTAACGGTAATTAAATGTCGGGAAGTTGGTATTGCTTTCGTCGATTGCCCCGTACTCATGGGCGATATCGGAAAGATACGTGTTGTGTCTGAAAGCCGGTATGGTATACAGGTCTCTCGTGTATGCCCAGAGATTCTTATAACCCTTAAGTCCCTTTTCAAAGGTTCCGAGGAAGCGGTAATAAGCTACTTCCCATCGAACCAGCGTTACATACAGTCTGACATCACTGTCCGTTACGTAATCACCGAAAAGAAAACGATTGTTTTCAAGTCTTTCTTCCAGATACTCAAGTGCTTTTACAAAATCCTCATATGCCTCGTTATAGGCTTCCAGAGACCTTGAAAACATCATGCGGTAAGTCGCATTGTTGACATTCGGAAAAAGCCACTCATTAAGCGCATCGATCTCATCTCTTAAATCTTCGGGATATAAATCCGGTGCATCTTTTTTCTGAAACTCTTTGAATTCCGTTTCAAAATAATTGGTCAGTTTGTGATAATCATTTTGTACGGCTTTTTTCTCAATCTGATCCACAACAACAGGTACGGTTGCCCGTCCTTCAAATCCGGGTTTACCGGCCTCGTAGTATTCGTAAAGATACCGGTAACCGCTTTGTTTATCGGGATTTCCATGCTCGTCATATACGGTCCATGCATAGGTTCCGTTGATATTATCCCGTCCCACAATTTGCACATCCAGTACATCCTCCAGCCCGAGTAATTCTCTTACGATGGATGCCCGGTTGGACCAGTGGCAGCCCTTTGCCCAGTATAGTTTGAATCGTCCTTTTTCAACTTTAATTTCACCCTCTCCGTTTCCGAAGGGAGTTGTGAATACATTTTTCTGACGGATGAATCTTCCGTCTTTTGCAATTTCTTCTTTCACTTTCACCGAGTAAGTCGGTTCATTTCCTCCGCAGCAGCTCATGTTATTGTCCTCCTTTTCTGTCTCTTCCGTGCGGTGTATTCCAGATATCCGTATCCGGTCCGAGCGGAAGGATTTTATTCGGATTGGTTGAAATCGCACACAGATGATAATGCTTTTTTATGGCCTCAAAATTCGTCGTATTGCCAAAGCCCGGTGTCTGGTATAAATCCCTTGCATATCCCCAAAGATTTGGGAAATCTTTCAGCATTTTAAGATTTGCGGCAAATCCGTTGAAGTATGCAATATCAAATCTTGCCAGTGTTACATATAGTCTTACATCCGATTCGGTAATTCTGTCTCCGAAAAGATATCTCGAATGAGACAGCCTTTCTTCCAGCCATTCCAGTCTGTCAAATACCAGCCGGCAGTTTTTCTCATACGCTTCCTGACTTCTTGCGAAACCGGTTTTATAAACACCGTTATTGATTTCGTGAAAAAGAATGTCATTCAGTTCATCAATCTCAGATCGTAACTCCTCGGGATATAAATCGGGGGCTCCCTCTTTATGAAATTCCTTCCACTCGGTTTCCCAGTACCTTGTCAGATTGAAGTAGTCATTGTTTACGACCGCACCGGTTTGTAAATCAACCACGGCCGGAACCGTAAATCTTCCCTTATAATCCGGATCTGCTTTTAAATAGGCTTCGCTTAAGAAATGGTATCCAAGTACCGGATCCACATTTCCTTCATCCAATGTGAATGCCCAGTCATTTGCGTTTTCCGGTCTTACCGGATCAAGCGTTCCTACACTGATGACATCCTCCAGACCGAGCAGGGACCTTACGATGATGGACCTGTGCGCCCAGGGGCAGACCGGCGCCCATAAAATCCGGTATCTTCCTGCTTCCACCGGAAGCTGGCCTTCTTCCTTTCCGAACGGAGTCGTGAATCTGTTCTTCTGTCTTTTAAAACTGCCGTCCTTTTCTATTTCGGCAGTGATATTCTTAAGTTCGGGCATTTTTATTCCTTTCTTTAATAAAACTACATTTGTAGTTCTGTTCACACTTTCTTTTTCTTTGCGGCCTTTACTCTTCTAAGCCTTTATACATATCTGTATTTCAGCGCTCCGAATTTCTCCGTCCTGTTATTCGGTTCCTCCCAGACCGTATTATCCGGTCCGAGCGGAAGAATCTGATAAGGGTTATCGGCATGGGAACCGAGTAAATATCCTCGCTTGATGGAATCGAAATCCGTCGCTTCCTTAAATGCAGGTATACTGTATAATTCCTTTGCGTAATTCCAGAGATTGTCATAATCACGAATACGTTTTTTATTTAACCGGAAGGCGAAATAATAAGCGGTATCGAATCTGGCAAGTGTTACATACAGACGGATATCTGCATCTGTCAGGCGGTCTCCGAAAAGAAATCTGTTCTTTGACAGGTGCTCCTCAAGCCGGTCTAAACGGTTAAATACAAGATGATAATTTTCTTCGTAACTTTCCTGTGACTGTGCAAATCCGGCTTTATATACACCGTTGTTAATCTCATTAAA
>OMRN01000029.1 GCA_900313265.1 uncultured Lachnospiraceae bacterium
CAGAAAAAGAAAGTACTGATTGCCTCAAGCCTGATTACCGAAGCACATCTGTACATCTGGGATGAGCCGCTTAATTACATTGACGTTTTTTCCAGAATGCAGATTGAAAAGTTAATCGAAACCTATTCTCCGACCATGCTGATTGTCGAGCATGACAAAACCTTTGCGGATAAAATCGCCACGAAAATCATAAACCTGTAAAAAGAATAAGGGTGCCTGTCACTTTTGGTCCAAAAGTGACAGGCACCCTGAATGTCATCCTGACATATTACTGTCTCATAACAACATTGACATAGTTATAAGGAATTTCAATGCCGTTTTCTTTGAAGGCTTTATTCACGCGCATATTGATATCGTTTTTTAATACTTCCGTCGTCACGGTCGGTTCGTAATAAACCGTAGTGGCCATGGTCAGGGAACTGTCCGCATAGGCGATAAAATAAACCGGCCCGTACTCCATTTCTCCTTCTTTCTCTTTCGACGGACGTCCTTCAATGGTATAGGGGCTTTCGATTACCGCGCTTTTAATGGCATCCATTGCTTTCTCCACATCGCTGTCGTACGCAATCGGAAAACGGAAATGCACGGATCTTATTTTTGTTCCGTGACTCATATTCGTAATGCTCATTCCGTTCAGTTTGCTGTTCGGAATAATGACGTCCACGGTATCGATCTGGCGCAAAACCACGTGACGCATCGTAATATCCATTACGATTCCGGCCATGCCGTTTTCAAGTTCGATACGGTCACCGATTTCAAAAGGTTTTCCGATACTGATCATCAGTCCGCAGAATAAATCCGCAATAATCGGCTGCGCGGCAAGACCGATTACAGCACCCAGAATCGCAGTTCCCTGAAAAAGCATCTTTCCGAAGGAAGCGGTAGCCTCGCTGCTTGTTAAGATCCAGATTACACCGATTATGACGATTGCTGCCCGGATAATGTTCACTAAGAACCGCAGCTGAATATTTTTCTGCTTTTTGATAAATTTCTTCGAAATCTGGCTGATAATCTTTAAAACAATCAGAACAATCAGACCGACAATCAGTGTCGTCAAAAGCAGATCGAGAATTTTTCCGAATGTTCCGAGACTTGCATACCAGCTTCCGATGGAAGTCACTTTTTCATAAATATTCTCGAACAACGTTACAATCTGCTTTGCAGATTCATCATTATTGGAGGAAGTTAAAAGTAAAATCATGTCCCGTATCTCCCCAGCCGTTTAACCCAAATCAGTTCAGCTTCTCCAGGTAATAATCCACGCTTGCGAGTCTTACACAGAGCGTAAAAATATCCGCCGCCATCTGCATCTCTTCCACGGTCGGGTATGACGGTGCAATACGGATATTGGAATCCAGCGGGTCTTTCCCGTACGGATAGGTAGCACCGGCACCGGTTAATACAACGCCCGCATCTTTGCACATGCCGACAATCTTCTTTGCACATCCGGGAAGGGCATCAAACGAAATAAAATAGCCGCCCCTCGGTTTTACCCAGGTTCCGCAGTCCATTCCCTCAAGGTCTCTGTCAAATGCATCCAAAACCGCCTCGAATTTCGGACGGAGAAGGGCTGCATGTTTCTTCATGTATTCTTTCAGATTGTCGATATTTCCGAAGAATCTCGCATGACGGAGCTGATTGATTTTATCATGTCCGATGGTCTGGATGGAAAGCTGTTTCTTAATGCGGTCCACATTGTCAAAAGAAGCCGCCAGTGCGGAAATGCCCGCACCCGGGAAAGTAATCTTCGAAGTGGACGCAAACATGTAAACCATATCCGGATTTCCGGCTTTCTCACATTCCTTTAAGAGATTTAAAATCTCATCCTGCTTATCATCATAAAGATGATGAATGGCATAGGCATTATCCCAGTAAATACGGAAGTCTTCCGCCGCCGGTTTTAAATTGGCAAAACGGAGCACGGTTTCGTCGCTGTAGGAAATACCGGTCGGATTGGAATACTTCGGAACACACCAGATTCCCTTTACCGCGGGATCGTTATTTACATACTGCTCCACTAAATCCATATCCGGCCCTTCATCGGAAAGAGGAATGTTAATCATTTCGATTCCGAAATATTCGGTGATACGGAAATGTCTGTCATAGCCGGGCACCGGACATAAGAATTTTACTTTGTCCAGTTTACACCAGGGGGTGGAACCGGCCACTCCGTGTGTCATGGAATGTGAAACACGGTCATACATAATGTTTAAGGAGGAATTTCCGTAAACGATAATGTTATCCTTCTCAACACCGAGCATGCCCGCCATCAATCGTCTGCATTCGCCGATTCCGTCGATATCGCCATAGTTTCTGGTATCGTTTCCGAGTACGGTTCTCATGTCGGATTCGGAATTGACCACATCAAGCATGCCCATGGCAAGGTCTAACTGG
>OMRN01000194.1 GCA_900313265.1 uncultured Lachnospiraceae bacterium
ACAGAAGTTAAAAATACAGAATGAGGTTAATCATGGAAAAAGACATTGAACAGGTTTTGCAGAAGGCATCGGTTTTAGTGGAAGCGCTTCCCTATATTCAGAAATTCAACCGTAAAATCATTGTAATCAAGTACGGCGGAAGTGCCATGAGCAATGAAGAAATACAGAAAAAAGTCATTGAGGATGTCGTACTGTTAAAACTGGTAGGATTTAAACCGATTCTGGTTCACGGCGGCGGAAAAGCCATTTCCCACTGGGTAAACAAGACCGGAAAAGAAGCGGAGTTTTATAAAGGACTTCGAATCACCGATGAGGAAACCATGGAAATTGCGGAAATGGTATTAAACCGGATTAACAAAAGTCTGGTTGCGATGGCAGAACAGCTCGGAGTTAAGGCCGTTGGAATATCCGGAAAAGACGGAAAACTTCTTAACGTAGACAAGCGTTATGTGGACGGACAGGACATCGGTTTTGTCGGTGATATTAAGAAAGTGGACTCGAAGATTCTTTTTGATCTGCTGGAAATGGATTTTCTTCCTATCGTAGCGCCTGTAGGACTTGATGACGATTTTAATACGTACAATATCAATGCGGATGATGCAGCATGCGAAATCGCAAAGGCGGTGGGAGCGGAAAAACTGGCATTCCTTACGGATATTGACGGACTGTACCGTGATTTAAAGGATCCGACTTCCCTGATTTCGAGAATAACCGTATCCGATGCCAGAAACTTAATTGACGGCGGATTTATCGGAGGAGGAATGCTTCCGAAACTCGGCAACTGCATTCAGGCCGTGGAAGACGGTGTACGACGCGTTCATATTTTAGACGGAAGAATTCCCCACTGTCTTCTTCTGGAAATCTTTACCAAAGAGGGTATCGGAACCATGATTATCGGGGATAACGATCCGATCCGTCAGGAAGAGTAAAACGGAAAAAACGGGATTTGAATAAAAGAAAGATGAGGCAAAAGAAATCATATGATGCAACCGATTATCGATGAAGCCGAGAGCGTGCTTCTTCATACCTATAACCGGTATCCGGTGGTTTTTGACCATGGAGACGGTGTAAAACTTTATGATACGGACGGAAAAGAATATCTGGATTTTGTTTGCGGAATCGGCGTTTTTGCGCTCGGATACAACAATAAGACGTATAACGATGCTTTAAAAGCGCAGATTGATAAAATCACGCATACGTCCAATTATTACTATAACGTTCCGGCAGTGAATGCGGCGAAGGCGGCCCTGAAGGCTTCCGGAATGGACCGGATTTTCTTTACCAATTCCGGTGCGGAAGCAGTGGAAGGTGCCATTAAAACGGCAAGAAAACATGCATTTTTAAAGGACGGTTCGACCGATCACGAAATCATCGCAATGGAGCATTCCTTCCACGGAAGAACCTTCGGTGCTCTTTCGGTAACCGGAACAAAGAAATACCGTGAAGCTTTCGAGCCGATGATCGGCAATATTCGTTTTGCGACTTTTAATGATTTAGAGAGCGTCAAAAATGCCGTCACGGACAAAACCTGTGCGATTATCATGGAAACCATTCAGGGTGAAGGAGGCATTTACCCGGCGGATGAAAGTTTTATCAAGGGTGTTCGTGCGCTCTGCGATGAGAAAGGCATTCTGCTTATTTTAGACGAAATCCAGTGTGGAATGGGCCGGAGCGGATCTATGTATGCTTATCAGGGATACGGCGTCAAACCGGATATTCTTACAACGGCAAAGGCACTGGGCTGCGGTGTTCCCGTCGGTGCATTCATGATGACGGAAGAGGTAGGACAGTCATCTTTGAAGGCGGGGGACCACGGAACAACCTACGGCGGAAATCCGCTTGCCGGAGCGGCAATCTGTGAAGTTTTCCGTCAGTATGAAGAAAAGAATATTCCGGCACATGCGGCCGAAATCGGTGACTATCTGTATACACGGCTTGAAGAAGTAAAATCCGAATGCCCGCTTATCATCGATCACAGGGGAAAAGGACTGATGCAGGGGCTGGAGTTTTCGGTGGAAGTTGCACCTGTGATTAACAAGGCTTTAAAAGAAGGTCTTGTATTAATCAATGCGGGAACAAAAATCATCCGTTTCCTTCCTCCTCTTATTATTGAGAAATCCGATGTCGATGACATGATCGGCATACTGAAGAATGCATTAAAGGAATTATAGAATGACAAAAAAGATTATATCTGTCGCCATTTTGGTGATGATGACGATGGCTTTGCTTCTCGGAGATCATTACGGTGTACTTAAGAAAGGCCGGAGCGAAGAGGAAAAACTGTACGAAGATGCCCTGATTATCTGGTATGCGGACAGTAATTATGCGGAGTATTTAAGAGATGCCGCGGTCAGTTACGAATATGAAACCGGTGTAAAGGTTATTCCCGTGGAAGTTTCGGATGTGCAGCTTCTTGAGCAGGTTCAGAAAAGTTCCGTTGACGGAATTGTGGCTCCGGATTTATTCGTGATGTCCAATGAGTCTTTGGAAAAAGGCGTTTTATCCGGCATCTGCGGAGAATTAAGAGATCCGAAGAGAGTACTTAATTCCGCATTTTATACGGATGCATCGCTTCGTGCGGTAAGTTACCGCGATAAATTTTACGGATATCCCTTAAGTTACGAAACATCCTGTCTTGTCTATAACAAAACCGCAATGGAACAGATTGTAAGTACCGTAATCGCGAAAGAAGAGGCAGGTGAATCGAACGTGGAAGACACGGAGGGAATCACCGTCGTGGAAGAAAATGTGGCTGTTCCGGAAATAAAGGATCTTTCCGAGTATGACAAGCTTGTCCTGGATGCAAAGGCAAAAGAAATTCTGCCTACAAGTGTAGTCGGAATACTGGATTTTGCCAATGCGTATTCGCTTCCTTCCGATGTGGAAAATTATTTCCTGTGGGATACAAAAGATGTTTTATACAATTACTGGTTTGCCGGAGCCTGTCTGGATGTAGGCGGAGAGAATGCGGACCGGAATGAGGAAATTAATATTTATAACGAAAATGCAATGTATTCACTGGAAGTATATCAGGATTTTCGTAATTTCTTCTCCATGGATGAGGATTCGGTTTCTTATGAAGAAACCATTAAACAGTTTAAGGGCAGGAAGTGTCTGTTTACGGTTGCCGGAACGGATATTGTCCAGAAACTCGAGAAAGCGAAAGCTGACGGGACGTTTGCCGATGAATATGACATTCTTCCGATCGGCATGTTAAACGGCACTCTCCAAAGCAGACCTTTAAGCGTTACCACCATGATCTGTGTTAACGGTCTTGGGGAACACAAATCGGACGCAGAACAGTTTGCGGCTTTTGCCACCCATGAATATGCCACAAACCTCTATGCCAGATGCGGAAAAATGACGGCCTCACATTTGGAGGAATATCCGTATCCTCAGATGGAGGCAATCGAGGACTGCTATGAGCGTTCCGTTTTTCTCCCGAAGATGGTGGAAACAACCAATTACTACATCCTGGCGGAAATGTGTTTCTGTAATATCTGGGACGGAAAAGATGTAAACGATGAGCTTAGATCTTTATCGGAATCGATTCTTAAGAATTATTACGGAAGGGATTTCGTCCATGAAAAGATCGAAACGCCGCAGGTTACGGAGAATTATAACGCGGAAGACGAGAATTAACGATTTTTCATACGATTTTGTGACGAATCGGTGAAATTGGGAAATTTGCGAAGAATGACTTGCGAAAGCGTTATAATTTGATTACACTAAAATTAGTCGGTTCAGGGGACTTTTACGCGTGAACATACACGGTAAAAGGAGCTGACTATGAATAATAAAAGAAAAATAATAAGGCGAATCATCGAAATTTCGGTGCTCGTCGGTTTTTCCTGTTTCCTGTTTCTTTCCTGTAAGGGAGGAAAACAGAATAACGAACCGGTGATTTATACGAATACCGGTACGGAGGATTCACAAAGGACGTCAGAGAATACCGAAGAAGATACGAATGAATCCGGTTCTTCAAATCCCGCCCGGGAAGAGTTTTCCTCCGGAAACGATACGGGAAAAGCAGTAGTCTATGTGTGCGGGTCCGTCGTAAATCCCGGTGTATATGAACTCCCCGGTGGAAGCAGAATTATCGATGCGATTCATTGTGCGGGCGGATTCAGTGAAGATGCAAACCGGGAATTCGTAAATCTTGCCGATTTTATAACGGACGGACAGATGATCCGGATTCCGGATTCTTCCGAAGACGTTTCACTTTTGCAGTCTTCGGAGAATAGCGAAGAGAGTTCTTTTCCGGTAAACATTAATACCGCAACAAAGGAAAAACTTTGTACCATTCCGGGGGTCGGTGATGTGAGGGCGGAAGCGATTCTGAAATACCGGACCGAAAACGGGTCCTTTCATTCGACGGAAGAATTGATGAATGTTCCCGGAATTAAAGAGGGAACCTATAATAAAATTAAGGAATATGTGAAAGTACAATAGGTGGAATATATGGCGAATCGTGTTTTGGTAGTAGATGATGAGAAAATCATAGTAAAAGGATTAAAGTTTTCCTTAGAGCAGGAAGGCTGGCAGGTTGACTGTGCATATGACGGGGAAGAAGCGCTTCAGATGGCACAAAGCAACCGTTATCAGATTATTCTTCTTGATTTGATGCTTCCCAAGTTAAGCGGACTGGAAGTATGTCAGCAGATTCGGGAAACTTCCAACGTGCCGATTATCATGCTTACGGCAAAGGGTGACGACATGGATAAAATTATGGGTTTGGAATACGGTGCCGATGATTATGTCACGAAACCGTTTAATATTCTGGAAGTAAAGGCCCGTATGAAAGCCATCATGCGAAGAATCGGAACCGGTACAAAAACTGAGAAAAGAGAAATCGTATCCGGTGACTTACGTCTCGTTCAGGACGGAAAACGTGTTTTTGTAAAAGACGGTGAAATCAAGGTTACCGGTAAAGAATATGATTTGCTCAAACTTCTTGTGGAGAATGCCAATCGCGTATATTCCCGTGAAGAACTGTTAAAGACCATCTGGGGAGAAGGTTATCCCGGGGATGTTCGTACGGTGGATGTACATGTCAGACGTCTGCGTGAGAAAATTGAGACCGATCCCGGAGAACCGGTTTATGTTCAGACCAAATGGGGATCCGGTTATTATTATAAAGAATGATGAAAAAACTGTTCCAAAAGATTCGGGACGGATTAAAGAAAATCCGGATTCTCAGAAGTCTCAGGTTTCGTATTTCCATATTGATTTTTCTGGTCGGTTCGCTCAGTTTAGTCGGAATGCGTTTCGGTATTCTGGCTAACTATTTTCAGCGTGCCGTGGAAGTGCGAACTTCGGATGTTCAAAGCCAGATGCAGATTCTGGCCAATCACCTGATTTCCTATCAGTATTTAGATGATCCTTCTTCGGAAGTTGTAAACGCCGAAATCGAACAGGTCGCCAATCTGTATGACGGCCGTATCATGGTTATTGCCTCCAATTTTGCTATTATCAAAGATACCTACGGAGTTGCCGTCGGAAAAATCATTATTGCCGAGGAAGTGATTCGTACTTTCCGTGGCGATTTTATTTCCCATTATGACGATGAGAACGATTATATTGAAATTACGGTTCCGATTACGAGAAATGTGGACGGAAAAACAGAAACCGTCGGTGTTATTCTCTGCAGCGTATCCACAACTTCGATTGTGCAGAATGAAGAAATTCTTTCCAGAAATTCCCTGCTGTTCATGTTCATTATTTTACTTGTTATTCTTGCGGTGGTATTTTTTGTACCCCGTCTTATGTTAAAACCGTTCAACCGCTTAAGCGATGCCATAAGCGAAGTGAAGAGCGGATTTACCGATGAGAAAATCGAAGTTAACGATTATATCGAAACCGAGCACATTGCGGACTCGTTTAACCAGCTGATGGAGAGAATGAAGGTCATCGAAGAATCCAGACAGGAATTCGTATCCAACGTGTCCCATGAATTAAAAACGCCGCTTACCAGTGTCAAACTGCTTGCGGATTCCTTAAACAGCCAGGAAAACGTTCCGGTGGAAATCTATAAGGATTTCATGCACGATATCGTGGAAGAAATCGACCGTGAGAATACAATTATCAACGATCTGCTTTCGCTTGTAAAAATGGATAAAAAATCCGCAGCACTGAATATCAGCAGTGTAAATGTCAACGAACTGATTGAATCGGTGTTTAAAAGGCTTTCCCCGATTGCCGAGAATTCCAGTGTGGATCTGATTTTCGAAAGTGTGCGTCAGGTCACGGCGGATCTCGACGAAATCAAGTTTACGCTTGCCATCACAAACCTCATTGAGAACGGAATCAAATATAATCATGAGGGCGGATATGTAAAAGTTAATCTGAATGCGGATTATCAGAATTTTATCATTACGGTCAGCGATTCCGGAATCGGAATTCCGGAAGAAGACCAGAAATCCGTATTTGACCGCTTTTATCGTGTGGATAAATCACATTCGCGAGAAATCGGCGGTACGGGGCTGGGATTATCCATTACGAAGAGTGCAATCGTTATGCACAGGGGAACCATCGAACTGGATTCGAAGGAAGATATCGGCACGACATTTACGGTTACCGTTCCGCTTATATATAGTGTCGGAAACCGTGCGGGAAAAGAAGCTCCGGCAACCGCGGAAATCGAGGAAGATCCCGAGACCGCTTATTCGGAAGAAGAAATTGATGAAAAATACATAGATGAAAACGGAAACATTATCGTGGATGATGTTGATGAAAATGATTCCGAAGCGGATGATGACGATGATTCCGAAGAAGAAGAAAATGATGACGAATTCGATAATGAAGATGAGTCTAATGATGAAGACGAAGACGACGAAGACAACGATGGTGATGACGACGAAGACGATGATGATAACGACGATGATGATAACGAAGATGATGATAACGAAGATGAAGACGATGACGAGAAGAAATAAAGTGACATTATGATGACAGGAAACTATTCAAAAACTACAGGAAACAGGAATCGGAAAAACAGGAAGAAGATCATGCTTTTGCTGCTTGTCTTCCTTCTTGTGATTTTTTCTCTTTTCAGCGCCTGCAAACAAAATGATAAACCGAAAAGCAGTGAGAGTATTTCCCAGACGCAGAAATATGTTTATTTTGTCAATCGTGATAAAACCAAAATAAAGGGCGAAGAGTTTGCGTTTTTCTCGGATGATATTGATGATGAAATTCAGGAGATGATTACCGCACTTTCCGAAGGACCGTCTCATAATGAACTGAAAACTTCACTGGGAGTGGATTATTCCATTCTTTCCTATGAAGTGAAAGAAGAAACTCTGGTCCTGAATATGGACGAAAAATACAATAATCAGAAGCCGACCGACGAAATACTCGCAAGGGCATCTCTGGTTCGCTCATTTACGCAGATTGACGGAATCGATCTTGTTGCATTTCTGGTTGAGGGTGAAACGCTTTTGGATGCGAACGGTGTGGCGGTCGGATTCTTATCCGCGGATTCGTTTATCGATAACGACGGAAAGGAAATCAATGCTTACGAGAAAGTAAGCGTAACACTTTATTTTGCCACGGAAGACGGAAAGAACCTGATAGCCGGACAGAGAAAAGTTGTTTATAACACGAATATTTCCATGGAAAAAATGGTGGTTGAACAGTTAATCAAAGGGCCGCAGCTTGCGGGATATTATCCGACCATCAATCCGGAAACCAAAGTTCTCAGTGTAACGAACAAGGACGGAACCTGCTATGTGAATTTAAGCGAGGATTTCTTAAAACAGCCTTATGATGTTTCCAATGATGTTACCATTTATTCCATTGCCAATTCCTTAATTGATCTATCCACGGTTAACCGTGTGCAGATACAGGTAAACGGAAGTTCCAAGGTTTCTTACCGCGAAACGACGAATCTCGAAGATACCTTCGAACGAAATCTCGATTTGGTGATACGGGAGGAAGAATAATTGAGAAGACCCCTGATGTGGATTTGCCTGTCAGGAATTGCCTGCATATTCATTCTTTATAAAATCATTTTGTACTGCGCACCGCCACCGGATATTCCCGAAACAGTAACAGTAAGCGGACAGCTTGTAAAGAAAGAATATAAGAACGATAATCTTGTTTTATATCTGAAAAAAACAAAAATCACTTCAACATCAGACAGTAATTCTGCTGACAAATCCAAAGGATTTATATGTTATATCAAAAGCGGGAAAGAGGCTTTGACTCTGTATCCGGCCGGCTCACAAATTGTTCTTCGCGGCCGGGCGGAGAAAATCAGAAATGCCACAAATCCCGGAGAGTTTGATGCGGCAAAGTATTATGCGGCAAGAGGATACTATTATTCCCTTTCAAATGGGGAAGTGCTTTCCGTCAGGGGAGGAAACCGGATAGCGGAAAGCCTTTACCGGATGAGAAGAAGGGGGACGGATATTTTTGAAAGCATGTACGGAGAAGAATACGGAGGAATTCTGTCCGCCATGCTTCTCGGTGAAAAAAACGAAATCGATGA
>OMRN01000375.1 GCA_900313265.1 uncultured Lachnospiraceae bacterium
AGGGAATCAGTATCGTTACGGAAAGTATTTTTGACAACCGTTTCAAATATGTGGATGAGCTTGCCAGAATGGGCAGCGACATCAAGGTGGAAGGAAATACTGCCATTATCACCGGCGTGGATCGTTATACCGGAGCGGAAATTGCGGCACCGGATCTTCGTGCGGGAGCGGCACTGGTAATCGGTGCACTGGCGGCGGAAGGCGAATCCGTGGTAACGGATGTCCGCTATATCCAGAGAGGATATGAAGATTTTCATCTGAAACTGGCAAAACTCGGAGGACAGATCGAATTGGTGGATGTGCCGGACGAGAACGAGAATAATTATACAGAAACTTCATTCGGCAAAGTTGTTTCCTGACGGAAGTTAAAAGAGCAGTAAGCCTGATTCCGGCAGACGGAAAATGACAACAGAATATTTTGAGTTTCTCTTATTCAGAGTGGTGGAGGTACATAGGACCTGTGAAGCCACGGCAACCCCCGGTATGGGAAGGTGCCAACCTGAGCGAATTTATCGAACAATAAGAGGATCCGGTTTGGTAATCCGGTCCGCTTATGATGCGGACCTTTTTTAATCCCGAAGTGCGGAATGTTCGTGCGCGGGCAGCACGCAAAAATATTTCTTACCCGATTGGACTTGTACATGAAGCAGGGACTGTATTTTGTCCCGGATATTATAATAAAAGGAGTAATGAAAATGGATAAAAGACTGTTTACTTCAGAATCCGTTACCGAAGGTCATCCGGACAAAGTCTGCGATGCCATTTCCGATGCCATTCTGGATGCCTGCATGGAGCAGGATCCGCTAAGCCGCGTTGCCTGTGAAACATGCTGCTGCACCGGATTTGTACTTGTAACGGGTGAAATTACCACAAAAGCACAGATTGACATTCCCTCAATCGTGCGAAAAACCGTTAACGAAATCGGCTATAACCGCGGAAAAATCGGATTTGATGCGGATACCTGCGCAGTTATGGTAGCGCTCGACAGACAGTCTGCGGATATTGCCATGGGTGTTGACAAGGCACTGGAAGCAAAAGAGAACCTAATGAGCGATGAAGAGTTAGAGGCCATCGGTGCAGGTGATCAGGGAATGATGTTCGGCTATGCCACGAACGAAACAAAAGAGTTCATGCCCTATCCGATTTCACTTGCCCACAATCTTGCCAGAAAACTTGCCGAAGTACGCAAGGACGGCACGCTTGCCTATCTTCGTCCGGACGGAAAAACACAGGTTTCCGTGGAATATGACGAAAACGGCAACCCGGTCCGTCTTGAAGCGGTGGTTCTTTCCACGCAGCACGATCCGAATGTGACACAGGAACAGATTCATGAGGATATTAAGAAATATGTCTTTGATCCGGTACTTCCGGCGGAACTGGTGGATGAGAATACCAAATTCTTTATCAACCCGACCGGACGTTTTGTCATCGGCGGCCCTCACGGAGACGCCGGGTTAACCGGAAGCAAGATTATTGTGGATACTTACGGCGGATACGCCCGTCACGGCGGCGGCGCATTTTCCGGAAAAGACTGTACGAAAGTTGACCGCAGCGCGGCCTATGCGGCCAGATATGTTGCCAAAAACATCGTAGCGGCCGGTCTTGCGGATAAATGTGAAATCCAGTTATCCTACGCAATCGGTGTGGCAAAACCCACGTCCGTTATGGTGGATACGTTCGGTACCGGAAAGGTTTCCGATGAAAGACTGGTAGAGATTATCCGGGAAAATTTCGATCTTCGTCCTGCCGGCATTATCAAAATGCTTGACCTTCGCCGGCCGATTTACCGTCAGACGGCGGCATACGGACATTTCGGAAGAACGGATGTCGATCTTCCCTGGGAAAAATGCGATAAAGCAGAGATTTTGAAATCATATCTTAGCTGAGAATGAACAAAACCGTAAAAATCATATGGAAAATACTGGAAATCGCACTTATTGCCTTAACGGTTCTCGGTTTCGTTAAGGCGGTATTTGTGAGCCTGGATATTGATGAATCCTATGCAGTTGCAGAAGCTTACCGCCTTGTTTCGGGCGATAAGCTTCTTTACGATATGTGGGAGCCTCATCAGTTTACTTCGTTTATCCCGGCTTTTTTCCTTCAGCCTTTTGTGACATTTACGGGTGGAACCGCTTTCAGTGTCATTTACTTAAGAATCATCGGCTGCATCATTCATCTGATCATCGGCTGGTTCCTATACCGGACCGTCCGGAAAGAAACAGAGAAAACCGGTGCACTTTTAGTAATGCTCTTTCATATGAATTTTCTTCCCAAATGGGTTGCCATGCCGGAATTTGAACTGATTCATTACTGGTGTCTTTTGCTGATTTTTCTGCTTTTATACAGTAATGGAAAAGGAATCCGGATTCGTGCACTGGCGGCCGGAGTGCTTTACGTTATTAGCGGAATGTGTTATCCGACCATGGTTTTTGTATTTCCCCTGTTTTTCTTCGGACTGTTTTTCTGCGGAAGAGAGAGAAAACAGGCATATTTTTTTACCGCCGGAGCATTTATCGGTGTGACGGTATTTTTCTTAGCGATATTATCCTATATGAGTCCGGCCGAAATAAAGACTTATGTCGGTTATATTTTCATGGATGCTTCGCATCAGACGTCTGCCGCGGATAAATGGAGCGAGTACGCAAGGCAGTTCTTAAGTCAGGGGATAAAAATCGGAAAAAGCATGATTCCCTCTGCGGTATTTACCTTTGCAACCGCATTTTACGTAAAAGGCTATCAGAAGAAACAAATGGCCTTATCCCAGATTGTCGTCATGTTTTTATTCGGCATTGTGACGGTTTTGTCCATCCGCGCGATTATCGGATTCTTATTCGGAAACGAGAACCAGTTCTTTTTCCAGATCCGCTATGTGGTCTGTACCGTTGCTTTTATTTATCTGGCGATAAAGGGCGGAAAGAATTACCGGTTTGATCTTTTTATCGGAATCCTTCCTTCGGTTGTCTCGTTAATCGGAATTCTTTTCGTAACCAACATGGATACGAATACGGCTTATGCGAAACTGATGCCGGCCATTGTAATCGGCTTCTTCATGCAGGGCAAACTGTGGAGGAAACAGATGGAATGTGCGGAATTTTCCACGCTGGAAAGACAGTTCGGGCATCTGGCAGCGGGAATGATGATTATCTGTTTCCTAATCTGCCGCCTTGTATTAATCCGTGTAAACGGATGTCTGCCGGTGACGATTAAGGCACCGATGACAATGCTCCGGGAAGGACCGGCCGCGGGAGTATTCGTAATGAAGGATATCGGAGACGAATGGAACAATGATTACGAGGTATTTAAGAACCTGGTTCCGAAAGGAAAGCCGGTACTGTATATCGGAGCCGAACAGCTTTTTTACGTGGCATTCTGCGACAGAGTCTGCACTCCTTCCGTTCAGGGAACCACGGTGTTTAATGAAATGTACGGCGAGTATTATAAGCGGTTTCCGGAAAAGAAACCGGTCTGCATTGTAATCGACCATTCCTTTGACAAGACGGTGGGATACTATTACTCACCGGAAAACGAATATATTTACGAATGGATTCATCAGAACTTTGAAACCGTGAGGGAAGAGGATGTGGGCTTTTATCATTTCCTGTACTCACAGTAGGAGTATGCTTGAAGTTTTAGCGATGCTGCGGTAAAATATCTATGGACTTTGACCATTTTTCTTAGGAGGAAAAGCGAATGTCAGAAGTAAGTACCGATACCAGGTTTTTTGATGTGGAAAAAGACGCCCATGACCGGGTGAAACTTGTTTTGGCCGAAGTATATCAGGCACTGAAGGAGAAAGGATATAATCCGGTGAACCAGATTGTCGGATACATTATGTCCGGAGACCCGACTTATATTACCAGCCATAATAATGCCAGAAGCTTAATTATGAAAGCGGAGCGCGACGAGCTGGTTGAGGAGATGTTAATCGCCTATATCGAAGCAAACGGCTGGGACTGATATGCGTATAATGGGATTGGATTTCGGATCCAAAACGGTGGGAGTTGCCGTTTCGGACCCGACCGGTTTTATTGCGACCGGAGTCGAAATCATACGGCGTGAGAGGGAAGACAAACTGCGGAAAACCTATTCCCGTATCGAAGAACTGATTACGGAGTATTCCGTTGAAAAAATCGTTCTGGGATATCCTCTCAATATGGATGACTCTTCCGGAGAAAGAGTCCGCAAAACGCTTTCGTTTAAAGAAGACATCGAGAGAAGGACGGGAATTCCCGTTGTTCTCATGGATGAAAGACTCAGTACGGTGGAAGCGGAAGAATTAATGAACGAAATGCGCATATCCGGTGCCGACAGAAAAAAAGTCGTCGACAAGATTGCGGCAACGTTTATTTTACAGTGGTATTTGGATGAGCAAAGAGATGGAAAAAATTGAATTTATCGGAGAAGACGGGGAAAAAGCCGAATTCTATGTCCTTGAGCAGACCACGGTAGGGGGAATCAGTTATATTCTCGTTACCGACAGTGAAGAAGAGGACGGGGAGGCCCTGATTTTAAAAGACCTTTCCGAAACAGAGGATACGGAAGCACATTATGAGATTGTCTCCGATGATGACGAACTGAATTCGCTCGGCAGGATTTTTGCCGAACTTCTGGAAAGTGTGGATATTGTCTGAACCGCATTTTATCATTACGGAAGGAATTATTGTTATTAGGATCCATGAATGACGATACAAAAGGAGTTCATCCTTCGATTAAAATAATACCCCTCGGGGGACTGGAACATATCGGAATGAACATTACCGTCTTCGAGTACGAAGACGAAATTATTGTTGTGGACTGCGGACTGAGCTTCCCTACGGAAGATATGCTCGGTATTGATTTAGTCATTCCGGATGTGACATATCTGAAAGAAAACAGGAATAAAATCAAAGGATTTTTTATTACCCACGGCCATGAGGACCATATCGGAGCGCTGCCTTATATTTTAAAAGAGGTCAATGTTCCGGTTTTTGCGACCATGCTGACGATGGGGTTAATTGAACGGAAATTAAAAGAGCATAAAATACTCGATACGGTGGACCGCTCGATTGTGGATTTCGGGAATGTGGTTAAGGTCGGCAGTATCAGTGTGGAATTTATAAAGACCAATCATTCGATTGTAGATGCCGCTGCGCTGGCAATCTATTCGCCTGCCGGCGTCATTATTCATACCGGTGATTTTAAAGTGGATTATACACCGGTTTTCGGGGATGCCATCGATCTGCAGCGCTTTGCGGAACTCGGAAAAAAGGGTGTGCTTGCCCTTTTGTGCGATTCCACCAATGCGGAAAGACCGGGATTTACTCCTTCGGAAAAAACGCTCGGCCGTGTCTTTGATAATATTTTTCACGAGCATGAGAACCGCAGGATTTTGGTTGCCACCTTTGCATCGAATGTGGACCGTGTGCAGCAGATTATCAATACGGCGCATTCCTACGGCAGAAAGGTTGCCGTGGAAGGCCGGAGCATGATTAATATCATTAATACGGCCATGGAACTCGGACGTCTTTCGATGCCGGAAAATACATTAATCGATGTGGACGAAATATTAAATTATCCGAATGAGAAAACGGTTATCATTACGACCGGTTCCCAGGGAGAAAGCATGGCGGCGTTAAGCAGGATGGCCAGCGGTACACACCGCAAGATTAAAATTACGCCGATGGATACCGTCATTTTCTCGTCCCATCCGATTCCGGGAAACGAGACGGCAATCACGAAAGTAATAAACGATCTTCAGTTAAAAGGGGCGGAGGTTGTTTTCCACGATACCCATGTCTCCGGGCATGCCTGCAAAGAGGAAATCAAGCTGATTTATTCCCTCACCCAGCCGAAATATGCGGTTCCCGTCCATGGGGAGTTCAAGCACTTAAAGGCGCAGGAAGCGATTGCCAGGGAACTGGGGATGGCGAGTGAAAATATTATTATCCTTCATTCCGGACAGATTCTTTCACTTTCGGATGAGCGTGCGGAAATTATCGGGGATGCTCCCGCAGGAGAAATCTATGTCGACGGACTCGGCGTCGGAGATGTGGGAAGCAGCGTTATGAGGGAGAGACAGATTCTCGGCGCGGACGGAATTGTCGTAGTGACACTAGTCATTGATTCGTACAGCGGAGAATATCTGGCAGGTCCTACCATTACAAGCCGTGGCTTTGTGTATATGAAAGATGCGGAAGATCTTCTTGAAGAGGCAACGGCGCTGGCATATGAGAAACTGGAGAAATTAAGAGGTCAGGGAGTTTCGGACTGGGGCCGGTTAAAGGGTGCCTTAAAAGACACGCTCGGCGATTATTTCCGGAAGAAAACCAAAAGAGAACCGATGATTTTATCTGTTTTTGAAGAGGTCTGATATGCTCGGATTTGAAAAAGAAATCGAAGATTTTACAAAGCTGGTTTGTGAAACGCCGATCTATCTTAACTTTATCGAAAAAAAGAGAATCCTGATGATGGATGAAAATCTCTGGAATCAGGTCAGCGAATACAGAAAGAAGAAATTCGACATGCAGGCGCTGCTCAGCGGTGACGAAATGTTTAACCGTACGGAGTCTTTTGAGCGGGAATACGAATGGCTTCTTTCGGATGTGCGCGTGGCGGAATTTCTGGATGCGGAACTGGCGGTTTGCCGGCTGTTGCAGAAAATCAGTACGAGTCTGATTATGGCATTGGATTTTGAATAATCCGGTAAGGAGTGTTTTTGAAAGTCGGAAAATTATTTACAAAAATCGGCACGGTGTTAATCAAAGTTGCCTCGGTATGTCTGGCGGCCTTTATTCTTTATAAGGTTGCCACGGTCTGTTATGACTACGGTTTCCGGATTTTTGCGGAAAAGCCGGTTGACAGAGAGCCCGGAATCGATGTTAATGTCGCCATCGTCGAAGGAAAAAGCGTAAAGGAAATCGGAAAACTTCTCGAAGAGAAGGGCTTAATCCGTTCCGGAGATTTGTTTGTCTGGCAGGAAAAATTCAGCGAATATTCCGGAGACTTAAAACCGGGAGTTTATACGCTCAATACATCACAGACGCCTTATGAAATGATGGCAATCATGTCGGCGGAAACGGAGCCGGAGGAAACGGACAAGACGGTTTCCGCTTCCGAAGAGGAGGAAGAATCCGAAGAGGAGTCAGAACCTTCCGAAGCGGAATTTGAATTGAATGAAGACGGCGGCGGAGAAGGTCAGGAGAATCCGGAAGCCGAAGGTCAGGGGGAGTAATTTGCGTTCAGACGAAAGAATCAATGTTTTTATTCATTCTCTGGATGACGGGAACCCCCCCTTTTTAGATGAAATTGAAGCAGAAGCTCTTCAGTGCGGGGTTCCGATTATCCGGAAAAGTACGCAGGGGCTTCTTAAATTTCTGTTAAAGACGAGGAAACCGGGGAACATTCTGGAAATCGGAACAGCCACCGGATTTTCCGCCCTGCTTATGGCGGAGTATGCACCGGGTGCGCATATTACCACCATTGAAAAATACGAAAAGCGCATACCGGTTGCCGAAGCGAATTTTAAGAGGGGAAACGTCGAAGAAAGAATTACGTTTATCACGGAGGATGCCGCCGCGGTTTTACCCGGGCTGAATCCGGGTTATGATTTTATTTTTATGGATGCGGCCAAAGCACAGTATCCGGTGTTTCTTCCGGAAGTCTTACGGCTTCTTACACCGGGCGGAATGTTAGTGTCCGACAATGTCCTTCAGGAAGGGGATATTTTGGAGTCGCGCTATGCAGTGACAAGAAGAGACCGTACCATCCATGCCAGAATGCGCGAATTCCTGTATGAAATCACGCATAATCCGATGCTGGATACGATTATTCTGCCGACCGGTGACGGAGTGTCGCTGTCCGTAAAGAAAGAAGAGGATCAAACGGGTGAAAAAGCCTGAACTTCTGCTTCCTGCGGGAAGCCCGGATATTTTAAAAACAGCCGTACGTTACGGAGCGGATGCCGTATATCTCGGCGGAGAGGCTTTCGGACTTCGTGCGAAAGCAAAGAATTTTTCGCCGGAAGAAATGGCCGAAGGGATTGCTTTTGCACATGCTCACGGGGCAAAGGTATATGTAACGGCCAATATTTTTGCGCATAACGAGGATCTGTCCGAAGCGGCAGTCTATTTCCGGTCCTTAAATGAACTGAAACCGGACGGAATCCTAATCTCCGATCCCGGTATGTTCCTTCTTGC
>OMRN01000114.1 GCA_900313265.1 uncultured Lachnospiraceae bacterium
ATTGCCAACCGGATTAAACTTTTGATGGAAGAAGGTTTTCAGGTGACGGACCATGTGGAAGACGGGCATGCCGTTCTGCGTCCGGTCCGTTATTCGGATATTGTCATTTTAGTCCGCAGTGCAAAGAACCGGACGGGAACCATTAAATCGACGCTCGAGGCACTCGATATTCCGACCATGGTGATTTCCAGGGAAGGATATTTCATGGCCCCGGAAGTGATTCTGCTTTTAAATATCATTTCCGTAATCGATAACCCGAGACAGGACATTCCGCTGCTCGGGGTACTGCATTCGGTATTCGGGAATTTTACCGAAAACGAACTGGCGCAGATCAAAGGGAAACGGAAAGAGCTTCTTTTATGGGATGCCCTGACTCTTTATTCACAGTTCGGCGGGAATGTGAAACTTCGTTTTAAGGTATCGGATTTTATCCGGAAACTGGATTCGTACCGGGAACTTGCCGCAAGAATAAGTGTATATGAACTGTTAATCCGGATTCTCGATGAGGAAGGAATCGGCGATTATTATCGTGCCCTTCGTTTCGGGGAACAAAGAATCGCCAATATACGCATTCTGCTTCAGAAGGCCGAGGAATATGCATCGACCGGATATACCGGGCTTTTCGATTTTATCCGTTATATCGAAACGGTCCGGAATAAGGATATCGATTTCGGGGAAGCCAATATTGAAGATGAAAATGCCGACGTTGTACGGATTTTTACGATGCATAAAAGCAAGGGTCTGGAATTTCCCGTCTGTTTCCTTTTCGGCATCGGGGATTCCATTGCGCCGAAAAATTCGGACAGCGAAGTTGCCATTGACGACGAACTCGGAATTACGGCGGAATATGCGGATTTAGAAAAACGAATCCGGCATAAATCGCTTTCGCGGACGGCCGTTCTATTAAAAGATTCGAAGCAGCAGAGGGGAGAAGATTTAAGAATTCTTTATGTTGCCATGACCAGAGCAAAGGAAAAACTGATTTTAACCGGATGCATCTCGGGAAAGAAACTGAACGAAGAGGCAGGGGAAAACAGGCCGTTTCGCGTAACGGAGGTTCTTTCGGCGTCAAGTTATATGGATTTTCTTCTGCCGGAAGCCAAAAGAAACCCGGATTTATTCGATTTGGTTACCTGTGAGCCGGTTGAAGAGGAACAAAAAGATTTCGAATCCGGCGTAAGCCGTGAGATGTTAAAACAGGAACTTTTGTCCGTTCCGGCCGGAAAAGCGTTTGTTTCGAAGCTTTATCCTCACAAAAGCTTAAGGGAAGTCTTTACCAAGACCTGCGTAACGGAGTTAAAATCCGCGGCCTTTGAGGAAGAAAACGAGGGCAGGGACGAACTGTATAAAGAGAAAAACGAAGAATATACGGTTTCGGCCTATGTTCCGGATTTTATGAGAAAAGAAGAAAAAACCGTATCCGGTGCTTTATTCGGAACCGCACATCATCGTATAATGGAACTGCTTCCTTTTGACGATTTAACCGACGAGGATTTTAAGTCCGGTGAGGAAATCTTAGAGCGGAAAGTGGAGCGGATGAGACAAAACGCCGTCACGAAAGAGGCGATGAGCGCCGATGAAAATGAACGGATTAAAACTACAAATGTAGTTAAATTCCTCGAGACGCCTCTGGCACTCCGTATGAAGAAGGCATATGAGGCCGGGAAACTCTACCGGGAGCAGCCGTTTGTCATTTCGCTTCCGGCAAGCGATGTAAACAAAGCATTTCCTTCGGAAGAAAAGGTTTTATTGCAGGGTGTGATTGATGCCTATTTTGAGGAAGACGGTGAGCTGGTTTTACTTGATTACAAAACCGATGCAAAAGTGGATGAAGAGGAACTGATGAAACGCCACGGCATGCAGCTTATGTATTATAAAAATGCACTTGAGCGGCTCGAGAAAAAGAAAGTGAAAGAAGTGTATATCTATTCGTTTTATCTGGGAAAAGAAATCCGTGTGGATGTATAATGTATTCGTTAATACGTAAGGAAAACCGGTAAGAACCGGACAAA
>OMRN01000178.1 GCA_900313265.1 uncultured Lachnospiraceae bacterium
GGATACGTTAAGTTTCGGAACGGGAGTGATTGCAGTCGCACTTTTAAAACGGGCTTTCCGGGATAAGAAAAAAATCTGGCTGATTCCTGTTGCGGCCCTGATTGCAACCATCGGAGCCGGATGGAAGATTACCGCACTCATTCCGTTGATTGCATTTATACTGGTTGCCGTTACCTATACCGAGTGGCAGCAATGGGGAAAAATCCTTCTTTTCGGACTTTGTTTCGGAGCCTTGTTTCTGGGACTTTGTACATGGACGAATTCTTTTGAAATCAGCAAAGAGGCAAAAGAAAAAGCGAATCCGACCGTAGCGTGGATTGCGATGGGAATGACCGGGGACGGGAGCTATGCGCAGGGCGTTGATTTTTCCGATGCGGTCAATGCATTGCCGGACAAGATGTCAAAAAGCGAATTTGCGAAGACTTACATGAAAGAGCATGTGAAAGACGCATTTTCCTTATCGCACCTTACGGCGAAAACGGCGAATAACTATGCAGCGGGAATGTTCAGCGTCAGCGATTATACCGCGCAGGACAGTGTCGGCTCGGTTTTGTGGGAATTCATGGATCCCGGCGGAAAACATTTCTATCGGAGCTGTCAGTATATGTTCTGCTATATTGCGATGATGTATCTCATCGGATTCGTCGGGGCGGTGATGGCGGTGATAAGACTTGTACGCAGAAAAGAAATTCCGCCGGTAAAAATGGTGGCGGATTTAGCGTTCATGGGGCTGTTTATTTTTCTGATGATCTGGGAATCCAACAACCGCCAGCTTTACAATATGCTCCCGATGATGGCTGTCGGAACTTATATGAATATCGTTCTGCTTTTCGATGCTGCGCGTACGAATGAAAAGGGTGGCCATAAGATGAGCGGAAAGAAGAGTAACAAACGAAAGAAGTAAATATTTGCCGGTTATTTCGAATAATCGGATTGTAATCCAAGTGCTGTCTGAAGGGCGGTGAGGTTGTCTTCCATAACAGAAAGATAACTTACACCGTTTTTTATTTCGTCAGCAGTAACGGACTGCATGGAATCAAAACGTACAACGGAAACATTATTCGAGGAGGAACTTTTGATTACGGTATCTGCGATTCGTCCGTCGGAGCCGTCAATAATGCAGACAGCAGGAAGGGAGAGTTCATCGACTTTGCCGGACAAAAACAGAATGGTATCGAAAGTGGCTTCCGATTCGGCGGAGCAGCCCTTGAATGCGGCATAATAATTCAGATTGTAATCGTCGGTCATATACCGGAAAGGAAAACGGTCGCCGAAAAGAAGCGTATCGTACGGGGCCGTATTTACCGTTTCGGAGTAACGATTGTCCAGTTCGGTCAGTTTTTCCTTATACTGATTCAGATTATCAATGTAGATTTGAGCATGGTCCGGATCGACCGTCTGAATGGCATTTTCGATGCTGTCGCAAAGAATACCGGCATTGCGTAAAGAGAGCCAGACATGTTCATCGTATTCGGGACCTTCATCGTCTTCGGGACTTTCTTCTTCTGTGGAATCTGCGTCCGGATTATGATTTTCGCCTTCTTCATCGGAATGGTGGTGTTCATCCTCGTCATCCTGCATTCCTTCCACGCATTCTTCTAAAGCGGCCCGGTCGCCTAAAACATCCATTAAATTGACAACAATCATGTTTTCATTGCGGGCATTTTTCAAAGCCTTGTCCACCCACTGATCCGATTCACCGCCGACATAGACAAAAACATCACAGTCGGAGATGGTCAGAATATCCTCCGCACTGGGCTGGAAACTGTGCAAGTCAACGCCGTTATCCGCTAAAAGAACAACTCTCGCATTCGCCGGATTGTCGCCTAAAATATTCATCACCCAGTCGTATTCGGGAAAAATCGTGGTAACGATAAGGGGAGCATTGCTGTTTCCGGTTTCGGAAGAGGTATTCGCTTTTTTCGAGCAGCCGTAAAGCAGTATGGCAACAGCCAGGCCGAGAAGCAGGATGGGCAAAATGATTTTTGCACCGACGGATTTATGATATGAGGTTTTGTTTTTTGCGGTTTTGTTCATCGTTCTGCTTGTAAGTTTTTTATCGAATACAAATTGTTTACCGGTTTGCATTATATTGACAATGGTTATGATAAAATGGCTTGACCGGAATATGTATTATTGGGAATCCCGTGATTGCATAATCCGGGAAACGGTTATAAATGTTTTAATGCAAAATGAGAATGATTCTCAAAAACAAATTGAGAACTGTTCTCAATTATATGGGTGTGGGATAAGAATGTCAATATGATTTTATGAAAAATTGACATATGAACTTTGAATAAAAAATTGATAGAAGTTCGGTTCCTTGGTATAATTAAAGCCGCAGGAGGATGTTGAGATGGAAATACTTGAATTTAAGCTTGCCGGAAATTCATTCGGAATCGCCGTGGATACTGTTCGTGAAATTGTTCCGTATCAGAATCCGACACCGGTGCCGAATTCGCATTCCTGCGTGGAAGGGATTTTTATGCCGCGCGATACTGTGATTACGGCCGTGGACCTCGCAATTTATCTGGGCAGGGGCCGTACGA
>OMRN01000452.1 GCA_900313265.1 uncultured Lachnospiraceae bacterium
GTTCTGCTGCTTGCCCTGATATTCCGAATAAATCTCACCGGCAAGCCGCTGGGTTTCGTCAGCCAGAGCGGCTTTTTCTTCCGCCAGCTTCTTCATTTTTGCAGCGGTTACGGCATTATAGGCACCGAACAGAATCGCAAAAAGAGCAATCGTGCCGGCAACGATTGCACCGATGGCGATGTTTCTTTTTATAATCCGCTCTTTGTGACGCTGTTTTAAATCATCGTAGGTGCATCCGATTAACGGTGCAGCCAGACGAAGAAACTCGGTTTTGAATTTTTTATCCCGTTCTTTGGAATTCGCGCCTCGAATATCGGCGGCAAGAGGCTCCACGGCGTTTCCCTTACTGTCGGTTAAAAGCTGTGCGGGAAAGCTTTCCCAGGGCTCACCGGCAACTAAAAAGGCGAGAACGTGCTCTCTGTCATGGAGTTCGATAAAGGTATTGATTTCCTTGGAAACCCAGTAAGAACCCGGTGTGTCCGGGGAACAGATGACGATTAAATATTCCGCTTCCTTTAACGCCTCGGAGATGTTGTCGTTTAAATCGCTTCCGATGGGAAGTTCTTCCTGATCGCGGAATACGCGGTTAATCCGCTTTTTCCCGGTCTTTTTCTGAACGGATTTCGGAATATGGTAGGTTTCCAGTGCTTTATGCAATTTCTTGGCGACGCTTAAGTCGAGTGCCGTATGGCGATAACTGATAAAAGCATCATATTTCATTTTCTTTTCATTCCCTCATTTACACGGTATGTTTTTTCTTTTACACGATTCTTTCAAGCGGTTTCTTTGATGTTTCAGCCGGAAGGCTGTTTTTCCGCCGGAAGATAGGTTTTTACAAAAATGTTCGCGGCAATGATATAAAAGTCGGACAGATCGTCTTCCCTTACCGCCAGATAATCGCCCTCTTTGCCGAGATAATACTTGTCCGGATCCCAGGCGGTAAAGACTTTGTAACGTTTCTCAAGTTTTCTGGCATAGATTCCCGTTTCTCCGGTGGCGGTACATGATTTTGCCAAAGGAAGAATCGGAATCTGCTCGCAGGTTGCGTTATTAATGACAACGGGCGGATAATCCGTCGGATGGGGGTAAACATACGGAGTATCGTTGATGATATAACTCGTGTCGAATTTTTTCTGCTTAATCGGATAGATTTCCCCATCCACACCGATGATGATAATGTCATCCGCTTCGATTTCGCGGTCGATATCGCCTTCCAGAGTACGGATTTTGATTCTTGTATTTACCGGAGCCAGATCGGTTGCCCTGACGAATCCGCAGGGAACGGGCTGTTTCCGATAGAAGGAGCAGAGGCTTAAGTCCTCTTTGTGCTGTCCGGCGACTATGATGGTTGATTCTTTGAAATATCTCAACATGGCATTTTGCATGAATTCAAAAATTTCTAAATCATCATATTCGACTCCGCTGTTTTCGAGTTTCTCCCGCTGCATGAATCCGCCGGCTTTTTCCAGATGTCCGCCGCCTCCGCCGTAGCCGGAGGCAATAAAAGCAGCAAGTTCATCGGCTTTGGTTTCTTTCACGCAGCTTCGAACGGAGAATTTGACACCGTCGGGACGCACGCAGTAGACCATGCAGCTTCCGATGGAATCTACTTCCATGAACATGTCACTGATTAATCCTAAAATATTCGGATCGCAGGGCGGCGAGGCGATGATTCCGAACCGGTACTGATTGTTGTAGATGGCTTTTTTGAGTGCATTCGCCGCAATATCAAGTTCTTCCCTGGAATAATTGGAATTCTTAAACAGGGTGATATCCACTAAAGAGTATTTGGCCAGATCGCGAAGGTCACGGTCTGCGGGATGAACAACTTCGGCAAAACCGCCGGTGTCCGTCATAAGACCATAGTAAAGAGCGGTTGCAACCGGCGTGTGCTCGACTTTTTCGTCGGAACCGGGGATTTTGTTAATATCAATCCCTTCGTCAAGCAGCATTTTATAGATGATGGTAGAACAGGAACCGTAATTGCTGCGGATTTCCGACATTTCGGGCATGGCACCGCGGACCTGGTGATGGTCGATCACCGCCACCTGACCGGCTTCAAAATGCGTTACATTGCTCTGCCCGTACTGGCAGTCCACCGTGATTAAAAGTTCCGGTTTATGAATTTTTGTTACATGTTCCACTTCAATATTCAGATGCTCAATCATCAAAATCAGATTGATTTTGCTTACCTCGAAACGACCGCCGTAAACAAAGGGAACCTCTTTTCCCATTTGTTTAAAATACCATCTGAGTGCGAAACCGCTTGCAAGGGCGTCCGCATCGGGATTATCGTGGCACTGTATAACGATATCATCGTATTCTGATAAATCTTTCAGTGAGAGGGCCATGGCAGTCGTTCTCCTTCTTTCGTTATGTAAAAATAAAACGGATTGTTTTTCCCCTGAATGACAATTGGGCATACGGGCCCGGCGTACAGGCCGATAATACCTTAAATATAGCAAGAATCAAAAGAAAAGGCAATGTATGCGAACTCTTTTTATAAACTTGAAGAATGGGTTAATCTGGGGTAAAATATAATTGTTTATCTGTACCCGGTTGACGGGGTACATAAAAGGATTGGAGGGCTTGCACATGAAGAGAATCGGTATTTTGACCAGCGGCGGCGACTGTCAGGCATTAAACGCAGCCATGCGCGGTGTCGTAAAGACAATGGCCAACAGTGATGAAGAAGTTGAAATTTACGGATTTTTAGACGGATACAGAGGACTGATTTACGGAAATTACAGAATGCTGACGGGCAAGGATTTTTCCGGTATTTTAACCAAAGGCGGAACCATCCTCGGAACCAGCAGAACACCTTTTAAGACCATCAAAGACCCGGACGAAAACGGCCTTGATAAAGTAGAGGCCATGAAGCATAACTATTATAAACTGAATCTGGACTGCATGGTTATTTTAGGCGGAAACGGAACCCACAAAACGGCAAACCTTTTAAGGGAAGAAGGACTGAATGTCGTTACGCTTCCGAAGACCATCGATAACGATTTATACGGAACGGATATGACGTTCGGCTTCCAGAGTGCGGTGGACATCGCAACGAACTGCATCGACTGCATTCATACCACGGCGGCTTCCCACGGCAGGGTTTTCATCGTTGAGGTTATGGGACATAAGGTCGGATGGCTGACACTGAATGCCGGAATGGCAAGCGGTGCGGACATCATCCTGATTCCGGAAATCCCCTATGATATTGATGAAATTATCGCTGCCATCGAAAAGAGAAAAAAGAACAGCCACTTCACCATTATTGCGGTTGCGGAAGGGGCGATTTCAAAGGAAGATGCCAAACTTTCGAAGAAAGAATATGCAAAGAAATTAAAAGACAGTCCTTATCCGAGCGTATCTTACGAGCTTGCGGCAAAAATTCAGGAAAGAACCGGACAGGAAGTCCGCGTAACCGTTCCCGGACATACCCAGCGAGGCGGAAGTCCCTGTCCGTATGACAGAGTTTTTGCGTCCCGTCTCGGATCCGAAGCGGCCAACCTGATTTTAAAGGGAGAATACGGATTCATGGTAGGATATAAAGACCGTGAAATCGTTAAAGTTCCGCTTGAGGATGTTGCGGGCAAATTAAAGAGCGTATCTCCCGATGCAAGAATCGTAAAAGAAGCAAAAATGCTCGGCATCTGCTTCGGCGACGGGGAAAAATATGCAGACGAAAAGTCCGCAGAACGTAAGTCAGACGGCAAGAAGGACGATAAGAAGGACGATAAGAAAGACGATAAAAAGGACGAGAAGAAGTCCGATAAAAAAGACGATAAGAAAGAGGATAAGAAAGAGGATAAGAAGTCCGATAAGGATAAATCCAAGAAGAAATAAAATCCATGCCTGAAGGTTTATCGGAAAGGAAGAAATTGAACGTAAGCGGCAGCGCTTTTATTCGGTTGGGAAATTAATATGTCTTATATGGCATTATATCGCAA
>OMRN01000161.1 GCA_900313265.1 uncultured Lachnospiraceae bacterium
CGTTACGACAGTTTTCCGAATCTTGTGGTCGGAAGGTTTGATGCGGATATCTGGCAGGCGAATCCGGAAAGACGGTATGATGCATTCGTTCAGGGGATGGATACAGATGCAGGGGAGGATACCGGTAATGCGGACATCCGGGGTTTTGCAGGAGCTGCCGGAATTATAAAAGGCAGGGCAAGGGTCGTTACGGATATTGAAAGAATCGGCGAGATTGAAAACGGGGACATTCTGGTTACGGGAGCAACCAACGTGGGCTGGACGCCCGTGTTTACAAAGGTATCCGCAATCGTTACCGACATCGGGGCACCGCTTTCCCATGCCGCCATCGTTGCCAGGGAGTGCGGAATTCCGGCCGTAGTCGGATGCGGAAATGCGACGACTTTCATTCATACGGGGGATTATATTGAGGTGGACGGATCCGCCGGGCTTGTGAGAATTGTTGAAAAGGCCTGATTTACGGCCTTACGGATTTTTATCGGAAAAACGTTTCAGGAAATCGCCGAGATTCGCTCCGGCCATGCAGTAGGCAAACATCAAAAGTCCGGGCAGGGCGATATTGTAAAAATTCAGGATGGACATATCCACGCCTTCTTCAAACAAAAATGCCGAAAACCAGGCAATGGCAAGTGCATAACAAAATGCGAAAACGGAAAAACAAAGGCAGCAAAAATACTTAAAAATAACGGTTTTATTTTCCTCTTTCTTTTTAAACCATGACGGAAGTTTTATGGCGCCGCCGATGATATAGGCGATGAGTAAGAGGAATAAAGCGGAATTGATTACCCTGTAAATCCACCAGATAATCATGGTTATGACATTAAGAACAGAGGAACTTCCGGCATTGGTTGTATTCTTTGCTTTTCCGGTATCGAGTGACGGAATATGAACCGCGTCTCGGACATCGTCCACCGCCGAATGATAGTATTCGATTTCCCGGACATTCGTGGTATCCATGAGTCCGGGCGTATAATTTTTAAGCCATACGGCACCTTCAAATCCTTTCAGGACAAGGTTGCCGAGTCCCGCTATTTCTCCAGCGGTATATCCGCCGACCGAGTGAAGAAGCTGTATGCGGTTTTTCTGTTTCGAAAGTTCCCCGCTTTTAAAAGCCGCTTTCAGTTCTTTGTTGACCTGATCGAAAAAGTCGCAGACTTTCTTTTCGTCCCATTCCCCGCCGGAGATTTCCGGGCAGTCTTTTAAGGCGATGCGAAGAACCCATCCTAAGTGATCGCCTTTGATGGGATTTTCCTTAATGTCGCCGTTTAAGTGAGGGGAGGTCTTGATTTTTTCCAAAAGTTCGGGATGTGACGAAAGGGTCGGGGATGCCGCAAAAGCCTTGTCAATGGCATCTTCCGGAGCCCAGACATAAACCGAGCGGTTCGGAGAATCAATCCTGTAAATCAGTTCGCAGAATTCTCCCGGCGATCCGGAAGTTCTCGTGTTCGTTTCGAAAACTCCGAAGGCAGCATAGTTGACGGTCTTGTATCCCAGTGTGAACAGGAAAAATACAAGCAGTGGAATCAGGTAGAAAAGCCCCTTTAAGCGTAAGCGGGCTTTTTCATTTTTCACGGTAAGGAGTATTCCCGTTACGGACCAAAGGGCAAGACAGGCCAGAATCCATATGCCGTCTTCCTTAAGATAAAACGTAAAGGAAAACAAAAATCCCAGAAGAACAAAGGAGAGGATGCGGTTCGCTTTCTGTAAGACGGTATTGTATAAAATTACAATCATTCCCGCAAAAAGAAGAATGACGAACGGACCGATTACGGCATTCCGGTAAAGTCTGGTGCCGCACCAGTTTTCAAATGCCTGGGGAAGAAAGAGCACGTAGAAATAAACCGCATATTTAAAATAGCGGTTCGAAGAGATTCTTCCGGCTAAGTAAAAGCAGGCAAGAGCCGCCAGGCACCAAAGCAGCGAAACCCAGAACGTATAGGGAATGTGCGAGAGTTTTACAAAAAAGAGAAAAACGGGATAACTGATATATTTGACCAGGGAACAGTAATCCGGGGTGCGGAAGTGATATCCGAAAAAGGAATACTGAAACATTAACAGATCATCATATACATTCGGGAAAAACCAGACACCCGATAATATGCCGAAGATGCACCGGATGACGGCCGATGATGAAAGAATGATGATTGTTTTCGGAGATATCCGTTTGTTGGATGCTGTTTTACTCATGATGACATTATATCAAAATTAAATTAAATTGTGAAAAAATTGCGAAAAAGGTGGACAATTCTGAAGAAAAGAGTATGATGAATATTGCCGACCGAACGGTCGGTCGGTTTCCGGAAGATAAAAACACGGAACAGAAAACAGTAACGAAAGAAAGAATTAAGCAGGAAGTGTAAGAAATGCCAAAATACAGTGTCAGACGTCCCTATACCGTTCTTGTCGGCGTTGTGCTGATTCTCGTTTTAGGAGTGGTCAGTGTTTACCGCATGACCGCCGATCTTTTGCCGGATATGAGTCTGCCTTATGCCATCGTTATTACCATGTATCCCGGAGCCAGTCCCGAGGAAGTGGAGAAAAACGTAACGGCGAAGGTCGAGGCTTCCATGGCGACCACTTCGAATATCAATACGATTCAGTCCATGTCCTACAATAACTATTCCATGGTAGTTTTGGAGTATGAACAGAGTTCCAACATGGATTCCATCATCATCGAAATGCAGCAGAAACTCGATCAGCTTTCGGGCTCGCTGCCGTCTACGGTGACGAAGCCGATGATTATGCAGGTCGACCCGACCATGCTGCCGATTATGGTTGCGTCCGCCGATGTGGAAGGAATGGACGCTGTTGAAATAACCAACTATGCGAATAACACGCTGGTTCCGAACTTGGAAAGTGTGGAAGGCGTGGCATCGGTATCTTTAATCGGAAGTGTGGAAGAGACCATCCGTATTACGCTTGATGATAAAAAAATCCGGGAACTGAACAAGGATGTCATAAAAGAAATCGAAGAAAGTTTCGAAGATGCCCAGCAGGAACTGGATGATGCGAAAGAGGCCCTTGATGAAGGTGAAAAACAGTTAGAGAGCGGGCAGGGAAAACTGGCCGATGAGCTTTCCAAGGGTGCCAATGAACTCGTGAACGGAAAAATCCAGGCCTATGTGGGGGAAGCAACCATCGAGACATCGCTTTCCACCATGAGGATGGTAAAACCCTATCTGGAAAGAGCCGTAACTCTGATGAACCAGATGAACGAGCAGAACGTCAATATTCAGAATTATATCAAGCAGATTACGGACTACCGGAAAATGATTGATGAAGCTTCCGATGAGGAAATCCGAAGGAAAACCGGACTCACCAGGGAGCAGTTAATTGCGCTTGTGGACCAGATGGAAGCAAACATGCCCCAGATGCCTTCCGTAAAAGAAGAAGTCCAGAAGATTTTGGATGAACTCAAAGCCAAAGGAATTGATTTATCGGTATTCGGAATAACCGCGGATTTAAACGATCCGGCGACTCTTTCGGCGCAGCTTTCCAATGCACTGGCACAGGTAAACTCCTCCATTGCCGTTTTGGAAGCCGCCAAAAAACCGCTGGCGGAAGGAAAAATCACGCTTGACGATGCCTATAAAAAAGTCAATGCGGGAATGATTAAGGGCATTGTGGAAATCAGCAAGGCCACCGCGGAAATCGAAAACGGAAAAGCGGCCTTAGAGCAGGGGCAGCAGCAACTGGACCAGGCCAAAGCGCAGGCCATCGATGCCGCGGATGTTTCGCAGATTGTCACACCGGAAATGCTCGGAAATTTAATTCTGGCACAGAATTTTTCCATGCCGGCCGGTTACGTTATGTCCGGAGACGAACAGTATTTAATTTCGGTCGGAGACAATGTGCGGACGGTGGAAGATCTCGAAAACATGATTTTAATCGATCTTCACATGGACAGTATCGAACCCATCCGTGTAATCGATGCCGCAACCGTGGAAGTCGTTAACAATGCGGGCGAGTCCTATTCGAAGATTAACGGAAATCCGGCGATTATGATGTCGTTTGAAAAACAGACCGGCTATTCCACCGGTGATGTTACGGACAGTCTGCTGAAACGTTTTAAAACGCTGCAGGAAGAAGATGAAAATCTTCACATGGCCGTACTTATGAACCAGGGTGTTTATATCGATATCGTTGTAAACAGCGTGCTTCAGAATATGTTAATCGGTGCGGCGCTTGCGGTTATTATTCTGATTATTTTCCTAAAGGATTTCAAATCCACATTTATTATAGCCTGTGCCATTCCGCTCAGTGTCGTTTTTGCGATTGTGTTAATGTATTTTACGCATATCACCATGAACATTATTTCGCTTTCCGGACTGGCGCTCGGAATCGGTATGCTGGTGGATAACTCCATTGTCGTTATCGAGAATATATACCGGCTGAGGAAAGAGGGACTGACGGTTAAGAAGGCCGCCGTGGAAGGAGCAAAAACCGTGGCGGGAGCGATTTTTTCCTCAACCCTTACAACGGTATGCGTATTCGTTCCGATTGCATTTTCAAAGGGTATTACCAAGCAGTTTTTCGTGGACATGGCCCTTACGGTAGGCTATACGCTCGGCGCCAGTCTGATTGTGGCGTTAACCTTTGTGCCTGCGATGGCATCCATGATGATTAAGGATGGGGAAGAAAAACCCACGAGGTTATTCGATAAAATCCGTGATGCGTACGGAGTTTTAGTGAAAAAGGTTCTGACGTTAAAGCCGCTTGTATTAATTTTAGTGGCACTTTTGCTTGCGGGAAGTATTCTTGCGGCGCTTTCGAAAGGTTTCTCCTTCATGGACATGGATATGGAAATCGATCAGATTTCGATGACGGTTTCTCCTCCGGAAGAGGAAGTATATACGGATGAAGAACTGATGGCGGTCTGCGATCAGGTGACCGAGAGAATCATGGATGTGGAAGGGATTGAAACCATTGGAGCGATGATCGGCGGAAACAGCCTGCTCAGCGCATTCGGTCTTTCCGGTTCTTCCGGTGCGACTTATTATATTCTTCTCGATGAAAAATCGAAAAGAAAAATGAAAGACATCATCGCAGACATTGAAACGAAGACGGAGGATTTGCCGTGTACGGTTGAAATTACCACCGCATCCAACGACTATTCGGCCCTTTTGGGAAGCGGTTTATCCGTAAAAGTCAAAGGACGTGATCTGGACCAGATCCGGGAATATACGAAACAGGTTGTTGCCATCATGGAAGAAACACCGGGCGTTATCGATATCGAAGACGGCCTGGATGATACGACACCGTGCCTTAAAATTCATGTGGACAAGAGCAAGGCAATGGAGTATCAGTTAACCACGGCACAGGTTTATGCACTTGTTTTGGCCAAACTGATGCCGTCGACCGCATCGGCCGTTCTTTCCGGCGAAAGCAAGGATTATGACATTTACGTTATCGCGAAGGATCAGAAAGAAACCACACTTCATGATATTAAAAGCATGACGTTTTCCTATACGGATCAAAAGACCGGGAAAACACGGAATGTCGCACTCGGAAAAATCGTGGAATTCGAAGAAACGGACAGTTTAAATGTCATCAACCGTGATGCCCAGACAAAGTATGTTGCCGTGACGGCCGGAATTGACGATGACCATAACGTTACTTATGTCAGCAACGACTTACAAAGAAAATTCAAAGAGGAAATCAGCCTAAAAGACGGCTACAGCATTGAAATGGGCGGTGAGGACGAAATGATTCTCGATGCCATGAAGCAGCTTGGCGCGATGCTTGCGCTTGCCGTGATTTTCATCTACTTAATCATGGTGGCGCAGTTCCAGTCACTGCTTTCACCGTTTATCATTATGTTCACGATACCGCTTGCCTTCACCGGAGGATTCTTCGCTTTGTTCTTTACGAACAATACGGTGTCGGTTATCGGTGCATTGGGATTTGTCATGTTATCCGGAATTATCGTAAATAACGGTATTGTAATGGTGGACACCATCAACCAGCTTCGAAGGGGAGGCATGTCGAAAAAGGATGCGATTGTGGAATCGGCCACCTCGAGACTTCGTCCGGTTCTTATGACGACCTTAACCACGATTATTTCCATGTCCACCATGGCACTCGGCATCGGCGGCGGTTCGGCAATGATGCAGCCGATGGCCATCGTTATTATCGGCGGACTGATATACGGAACGCTGCTTACATTAATCGTTATTCCGGTTATGTATGACATCATGAACAAAGAGAAGAATATGGTGGAAGAAGTACTGTAAGATGAGGGAAGATATGGATCAGCTAAACAAGAACAACGGAAAAGAAACCGCAGCAAAAGAAACAACCGACAAGGAAATATTAATTTTCCAGGCGATTACGGATCTGATTAATGAGGGTTCGGATCTTACAAAAATGAAGGTCGGGGATATTACGGCAAGAGCGGGAATCGGCAAGGGAACCGCATATGAGTATTTTTCCTCCAAAGAGGAGATGATTGAAAAAGCCTTGAAGTATTCGATGGTTTCGAATATCATGAATGTGATGGAATTAATCGAAAAAGAGGAAAGCTTCCGGGATAAATTTTTCTGCCTGTTAAATTACATGGAGGATCATAAGGACAAGGTCCGCATGGTTATGTGGATGTTCCGGATCAAAGGGCAGATGATGGATTTTTCCGCGGAAAACATCTGCGACGTAAGCGAAGAGGAAGCACAGGATGCCATTCAGTATATCACGATGCTCGGAACCTGGTTTTTATCCTTTGCGGATAAGGAGAATCTCTTTACGGAGCAGAATACGAATTTCAGAATCAGTGCGCTTTTATCCCAGGTTGTGCAGTTCGGCATGTATCTTCATTTCGGAAATCCCGATGAAATCGAATCGGTGAAAGAATTTGTGTATGAAGGATTAATCAAACAGTTAAACTGACGAACCGGAAAAATCGGAATAAATTTCGTGTAATTTTCCGTCATTCGTGTCATAATAAAAAAGGAATCGGATGTAAAAGGAGGAATTATTTTAATGGGGAAAATCAGAATCGTATCGGACAGTACCTGCGATTTGTCGGAAGAACTGATCAAAGAGTATGACATCGGCATTATTCCGCTTTGTATTATTTTAGATGATAAGAGTTATTTTGACGGGGAAGAGATAACGGCTTATCAGGTACTTGACTGGTCGGAGAAAAACAAAACGACTCCGAAGACCGCAGCAACCAGTATTGAGAAGGCGACGGAAGTATTAAAGAAATATCAGGAAGCCGGGGATGAAGTGATTTTTATCGGCATTTCGGAAGACATGAGTACAAACTGTAATGTCGTTCGTCTGGCGGCGGATGATTTGGACTACGACAAGGTTCATGTCATCAACTCGATGAATTTATCCAGCGGAATCGGTCTTCAGGTTCTCCGGGCAGCAGATATGGCCGCAAAGGGGAAAAATGCGGACGAAATCGTAGCGGCCATTTCCGAATCCAGGGTGGATGTAAGAGCTTCTTTTGTTGTCAATACGCTGACGTTTTTGGCAAGAGGCGGCCGGTGTTCCGCCGTTACGGCACTGCTTGCTTCCACGTTAAAAATCAAGCCCCGTATTGATGTTACGCTCGGAACAATGGGCGTCGGAAAGAAGTACCACGGAAACTTCGATAAATCCCTGCTGAAATATGTGCAGGAGATGGAAGAAAATTTATTAGCCGCGGATCCGACCAGGGTTTTTGTAACCCATTCCCGTATGGAAAACCGCGAACTGGTTGAATCGATTATCAGTTATTTAAAGGGACTCAATCACTTTAAGGAAGTTCTTGAAACCGACGCCGGCTGTGTCATTTCGAGTCACTGCGGCCCGAACTGTCTTGGCGTGTTGTATTATCAGAAATAAAACGGGATCTTCCGGTCGATACGGTTAATGAAGACAGAGTATCCTTTATGGAACGGAAAAGAAAAATACTAAACCAAATTGTTGCCTTTGAAGAATTCAGGCAGATGATTACGGACGGTTTCCTGCCCGGGCAGTTAAGCCTTGAGGAAAGCGTCCGTTATTTTGATATACTGAAAAACCGTTCTTTCGAAGAGAACTATTCGGGCGTGGAACCGGTCACCGGAAAACGGTACGAAGCGGATTTAAGCAGGGAAGATTTCCTGGAAATATTTCCGGGGGATGTATCTTATGAGCTTATGAAAGATGCATTCATCCGTTACGGAATTCCGCTTACGAAAGATAATGTGAAAGAGGTTTCGGAGGCGGTCCGGCTGGCTTTGGAGATTGAGGAAATTCCGGACGGAATGTGCGAATTCATCATCCGGAACGGGGTATGTCCGAGCATTGAAAACATGCATAAACTGCGCTTCGAACGGGAACGGATTCTGCCATCCGAAAGCGCTATGGCAGAAGAGACGGATTATGAGTGTATCGCTGCAGCGGGCCTTGACAGAGATGATTTTACGGTAAGCATGGTTCGTTTTATGAGAGAAAAATCCCTCTTAATCACACCTTCGAATCTTCGTATGCTTTATCATTTATGGACGCTGAATGTACCGGTCGAAGAAGAGGAAGCATTGCGGATTGCCGTATCGAGCATGCGGCAGGGAATGCCGGCAAAAGACGGCCTGTTGGTTTTCCTGCCGGAGGCCGACAAAGGAACGGAAAGTACAGAGAAAGAACCGGAAAACGGCCCCGGCGAAATGCGGCATGTCACATCATCCGGCGAGGAAGAACTTCGCCGTTTGGAAGCGCAGTACCGGCAGGAATTTTTGCGTGAAAATTCCGAAGAGGAATACTTTGCCGGAATGTATGAAGAGTATAAAAAGATTATTGCCACGCATACGGCCGAGGCGGAAATATTGGAACGACTCGGAATCGAGGTGACGCCGGATCATCTGTGGGCGCTTGGAAAGCTTTTATCCGGCATGCGTCCGGGTGAGAAAAATATCTGGGAGGAGTTATCGGGCGTTTTATCCGAAGAGGATTTTTCCCGGATTGTAAATGAGTATTCCTCCGGTTCTTTTATCGATCTTCCGGGAGGGATTTCGAAACGTTGCATGGAGTATTTAAGGCAGTGTCCGGCCATGAAGGAAATACAAAAACGCAGTGCGTCCCCTTGTGAAAATATTCCGGAAGACGGGGCGGAAGAAAAATGTCTTTCCCTTATGGGTCTATGGAAGCAGCTGATTTTACTGGACAAGCTCGAAGAAAAGGGATATTTCGAAAAGCCGGTTCTGTGGGAGATGCGCCCGGTGAGTGTGTTTCTTCATGAAGACGAAAACAAAGAGATTACCGTAAAAATCATGCTTCCGGGGCTCGGTGCAATCCTGATAAAGGCATGCAGACCCTTAAGGGAAGAGATGTCAAAAAAGTATTTTGAAAAAGAAGATCCGGGGCAGAGGATTATCATTGCCGCGGGAGAAAACGAGATTATCGATATATTTTTACAGAGTGATCCGGGTAAAGATTTATGTGATGCAAAGGAAAAAAATATTGTGTCTTTCGTCTCGCAAAGAATGAAAAACGATGATTTTTTAAGTCCTTTTGACAAATAAAAAATGCAGTAAAAATACGGCTTTGCAGGTGTTTTTGGCAAAGCTTTTTTCTTTCTTTTGGTAAAAATCACAAAAATGATTTTTTGAAAAAAATTTTTAATTTTGCTCTTTACAAATCATTATTACCTGTTTTATAATCCAAAATACACACCAAAAAATTATTTTTGCTTTTTACAA
>OMRN01000042.1 GCA_900313265.1 uncultured Lachnospiraceae bacterium
AATTACATGGACCAGCAGTAAACCGACAGTAGCCACGGTCAATAATGGAGTGGTAAAAGCAAAAAGTGCCGGAAAAACAATCATTACCGCAAAAACAGTTAATGAATTAACGGCGACTTGTGAAATTACCGTATTTGCGGATAATGTAGCCGGAAACATTTTTGCCGATATTAAAGCAGATTCCTGGATGTATACTCCTGCAAAGTCTGTTTATGACAAAGGTTACATGACCGGAACCGGAACTTTGGATGGAAGAGTACTGTTCTCCCCGAATACGGATATGAACCGAACCATGTTTGTGCAGGCTCTTTACAGCATGGATGGAAAACCGGAAGTAACCTATGAACAGAAGTTTAGTGATGTAATGGAAAGTGCATGGTATGCAAAAGCAGTTACCTGGGCATCCAATAACGGAGTGGTAGCAGGTAATCCGGACGGAACGTTTGGAATTAACGGGAAAGCAACCAGAGAACAGTTAGCTCTGATGTTTTATAAATATGCGGTAAGCAAAGGTTTCGATGTCACTGTGAAGCCATCCACTACTTTAGATGGATTTACCGATGCAAACAAAGTAGATTCATGGGCACTTACGGCAGTAAAATGGGCCGTAGAGCGTGGCATTATTTCCGGTAAAGGAAATGCATCCACCGGATATCGAATCGACCCGATTGGAAAAGCAACCAGAGTGGAATGTGCGGCAATGATGAATAAATTCAGTGAAATCTATGCCAATGCTCCGAAAATGGGAGATGACGACTTAGAAGAGCCTCTTGCTTTGCCGGAAGAAGAAATCGAAGATCTTCCGGTACCCGCAGATGAAACGGAAGATGTCATTATTGATGACGAGGAAGATGAGACGGAAGATGAGGATGTTCCTTCCGAGGATGAAAAAGAAACGGATGAAGCAGAATCGGATTCCGAAGAGGAAGCTGAAACAGATACAGAATAGTGCAACTGAATCTGTAATAAGAAGGAATGAAGAAGTATTAATATGAGGTGATAAAAACAAGTCCTGCTCAAGTCTAACTTGAGTCGGGGCTTGTTTTTCTATATCAGCTCGCTAAAAAGCCTCCTAAATATTTGTTATTGCAAAATTGCAAGAGGGGTGATGGATATAACAAGCACAAATAATAGAATTTATATTGAACGATATTATGATGAACACAGCTAGGATACAGTTATTAAATAAGTGCTTCCATAACCGTATCTTTTATCATATAAGGCAATAATTCTAACGGATTTGACTCGGGATGAATCCAGTTATCAATCTGAGACTTTGGCATCAGTACCGGCATCCGATCATGGATTTCTGATAATTCCCTGGAAGGCTCCGTCGTTAATACCACAAAGACCGGATATCCGTTTTCAATACGGTAAAGTCCTGCAAGATAAGTGATTTCCGATTCTTTTGGCTGAATCAGATATTTTTCTTTGGTTTCCACCTTGCCGGTAGAACTGTTTTTGATATGTTTCCATTCATAATACCAGGCACAGGGAATGATGCATCGCCTTTTATTCCAGGATTCTTTAAAACTTACCTTTTCGGCAGCACTTTCGATGCGAGCATTTACAATAAGGGAACCGGAATTCCCCAGATTGGAAGATTTGGGTAATTCGATGGTAAATCCCCATTTCATGGCAAATATATCCGGTAATCCGTTCTTGTTCGGGGCAAGAACGGGAACCAAGTCCGTAGGGCGTACTTCACCATGGGAAATAAGCGGCTTGGAAAGAACTGTGGCAAACTTAATCCCAATGGGAGAAGTCGAAGCCTTTTCATAATATTCCCCTAATTCTTTTATGGAATTGTCATAATAAAACCTTGTACACATCTGTTTTTTAAACGTTTCACCCGGTTATAACAGTACGATTATGAAGGAACTGTTAATGAAAATACAGCTAACCAATTCGGAAGGAAATGAACGATTCCGTATCGAATTTTATTGTATCATATTTCGGCCAAGCGGGTAAAAAAACGTTCAGATGAAGGGGATTGCCATTTTAAAATGGCATTTCTGTTACTATTCACAGATTAAATTTCGAATAAACAGTTGGGAAAAAAATGTCGAATTTTGTTATAATAAGATTGTTAGAAAATGATTTTC
>OMRN01000012.1 GCA_900313265.1 uncultured Lachnospiraceae bacterium
CATTCTGACGAATAAAGGATGAAACTTATGGCTAAGAAAACGGATACGGAAAGTAATAAACGATTTGATTTCAGATTCTATGGCTGCTGTTTTATTTTCATCTATGTTTTTTTGCTGCTTTTTGCCATTATTCTTTTTAGGAACAGCGCGGGATTTGACGAAACGGAAACACCATTCGAAGAAGGCTGGACATATGAAGACGGCTCTGAGGCAAATCTTGGCAGCTTACGAGGCGGGAAAAACGTAAAAATTTCACATCCGATTGACTCCGAGATTCTTTCCGACGATGCCCTTTGCTTTGAAAGCAAAAATATCTATTTTTCCGTTTATCTGGATGACGAAATGATTTACGATTATCGCCCGGCTCCTCCGAGGCTGTTCGGCAGATCTTACGGAATTTTTCCGCATACCGTCATGATTCCGTCCATGGAAGGAGAGGCTGTAATCACGATTGCTGTAGACAGCCTGTATGATAAAACGGCAGGTTTTATCGATGATATCAAACTGTGCAATTCCACATCGTACCTTCTTGAAAAAATGCAGGGTTCCGCGGCGGAATTTCTGCTTTGCTTAGGTGTGTTTTCACTCGGCGTGGTGCTTTTTATCATCGGTATGGTCGGTAAATATTACGGGGACAAGAGATACGAAATTATCAGTCTGGGAACCATAGCAATTGTTTATTCCATGTGGATTTCCACGGTTTCGCCGATTTTTGCCATGATTACCAATGCACCGGTTCTTGTGCATTTCATGAATTACATGACGTTAATATTTATGCCGCTTCCGCTCATTATTTTCGGAACGTATTTAATGCGGAACAAGGAATCAAGACTGCCGAGGTACTTTGCCGTTTTGGTTGCCGTTAATTTCGTGTTTTCCATTGTCAGCAATATTGTTGGATTTAAGGATTATCATGAGCTGTTGTGGATTTCCCATGCCAACCTGATTTTGGAAGTTGTCGGAACGATTTATCTTTTTATCCGCGGAATCGTTTTAAAGAAAATTCCGAAATGGGTCATTATTACCATCGTCGTTACCGTGTTCGGTCCTTTTGCCATCGGAATTGCGGAACTGATCCGCTACCGGTTAAGTCCCGGACAGTATGACACCACGTTGCTTTATAAATATACGCTGTTTTTGTTTATCCTCATTTACGGAGTGTATGAATTCATCAGCATCTCCGAGATGAGTAAGAAAAGCCAGTATGCGGAGATTATGGAGAAAATCGCTTATACGGACAGCATGACCGGGCTTTTGAACCGTTCGGCTTTTAATAACGAAACGGAAGCGGCAAAGAAAGGCACGGATATTTATACCATTGTTGTCATGGATATGAACCACTTAAAACTCGTCAACGATAAAATGGGTCATTCGATGGGAGATGAATACATTATCACCATCGGCGAAATCATCCGTGAGGCGTATGGGAAAAACGGAAAGTGTTTCAGAATCGGCGGGGATGAATTTTTCGCCATGACGAAGAAGCGGATTGCGGACAGGGAGTTTCAGGATATTATCGGCCGGATGAATCAGGCAATTGAGAAATACAATCAGGACAATAAGGATAAGAAACACGAGTATCCTTTAAGCATTGCCATCGGATTCGTCGAATACAATCCGGTAAAAATGACATTTGAAGAAGCTTTCCATCTTGCGGATGAAAAAATGTACGAACAGAAAAAGACCATGCGGATGGAAGTGAAGTAAGGACCGTATAAAGGAAATAAACCGGTTAAAATCGGCGGGATTATGCGGACAAAAGAGGAAGCAAAATAAGAATTGACAAAAAAAGATAAGCGGAATATAATGACATTGTTAAAAAAATAACAAAGTCATTTATGGTTATATGCAGACAACGATTCAAGGGCTGTCTGCTGAAATAAAATTAAAGGAGGTCACGAAATGGCAGAGAAGAAAGAGAAAATCGTTGACAGCGTCGAAAGCCTGGAGAAAGCGTTAAAGGAGCTTAAGAAGGCGCAGAAAGAGTTTGCGACATACTCGCAGGAGCAGGTGGATGCGATTTTTAAGGCAGCCGCAGTTGCCGCAAACCAGGCAAGAATTCCCCTTGCAAAAATGGCGGTGGAAGAGACCGGAATGGGAGTTGTCGAAGACAAGGTAATTAAGAACCATTACGCTGCCGAGTACATTTACAATAAATACAAAGACTGTGTTACCTGCGGTGTTGTAGAGGAAGACAAGGCGTTCGGCATTCGTAAAATCGCAGAGCCGATCGGTGTGATTGCAGCGGTTATTCCGACCACGAACCCGACCTCCACGGCGATTTTTAAAACGCTGATTGCATTAAAAACCAGAAATGCGATTATCATTTCCCCGCATCCCCGTGCAAAGAAATCCACGATTGCGGCGGCAAAGGTTGTGCTGGATGCGGCCGTTGCGGCAGGTGCACCGGAAGGCATTATCCGCTGGATTGACGTGCCTTCGCTTGACATGACCACACTGGTTATGAAGGAAGCCGATATCATTCTTGCTACCGGCGGTCCCGGCATGGTAAAGAGTGCATATTCATCCGGAAAACCCGCCATCGGTGTAGGCGCCGGAAATACGCCTGCCATTATCGATGATTCCGCGGATGTGGTTTTAGCGGTTAACTCCATTATCCATTCGAAGACTTTTGATAACGGTATGATCTGTGCTTCCGAGCAGAGCACCATCGTTCTCGATAAAGTATATGATGCGGTAAAAGAAGAATTCAAAAACCGCGGATGCTATTTCTTAAAGCCTTCCGAGACCGAGAAGGTTCGTAAAACCATTATTATCAACGGTTCCTTAAATGCAAAAATCGTCGGCCAGTCGGCATTTAAGATTGCGGAACTTGCCGGTGTAAAGGTTCCCGAAAAGACGAAGATTTTAATCGGTGAAGTAAAGAGTGTGGAGTTATCCGAAGAATTTGCGCATGAGAAATTATCACCCGTTCTTGCGATGTACCGGGCAAGCGATTTTTCCGATGCATTAAACAAAGCGGAACGTCTTATTGCGGACGGAGGATACGGCCATACCTCTTCGCTTTACGTCGATGTGATTTCCGGACAGGATAAGATTGCCGAGTTCGGTGAGCGCATGAAGACCTGCCGAATCTTAATCAATACACCTTCTTCCCACGGCGGAATCGGTGATTTATACAACTTTAAATTAAATCCTTCTCTTACGCTCGGATGCGGTTCCTGGGGCGGCAACTCCGTTTCGGAGAATGTCGGCATCAAGCACTTACTGAATATCAAGACCGTAGCGGAGAGGAGAGAGAATATGTTGTGGTTCAGAACACCCGGAAAGGTTTATATGAAGAAGGGCTGTCTGCCGGTTGCCCTTGATGAATTAAAGGCAGTATACGGAAAGAAACGCGCATTTATCGTAACCGATACGTTCCTTTTCGAAAACGGCTATACCAGGCCGATTACCGATAAACTCGAAGAACTCGGCATTCAGTATACCACGTTCAGCAACGTGGCACCCGATCCCAACCTTGCATGTGCCAAGGAAGGTGCCAAGCTGATGGCGGAATTTAAGCCGGATACGATTATCGCACTCGGCGGCGGATCCGCAATGGATGCCGGAAAAATCATGTGGGTACTCTATGAGCATCCCGAAGCAGATTTCATGGACATGGCGATGCGTTTTGCGGATATCAGAAAACGTATTTACACCTTCCCGAAGATGGGAGAGAAAGCATATTTCATCGCTATCCCGACTTCTGCCGGTACCGGTTCCGAGGTAACACCGTTTGCGGTTATTACCGATGAAACAACGGGAACCAAATATCCGCTTGCGGATTACGAGCTGCTTCCGAACATGGCGATTATCGATGCCGACATGCATATGAATGCACCGAAGGGATTAACCTCCGCTTCCGGTATCGATGCCGTAACACATGCCCTGGAAGCATATGCATCCGTTATGGCAACGGATTATACCGACGGACTGGCGATTCAGGCGCTTAAGGTGATTTTTGAATATCTTCCGAGAGCTTACGACAACGGACCGAACGATCCCGAAGCACGTGAGAAGATGGCGAATGCGGCAACCATGGCCGGTATGGCATTTGCGAATGCGTTCCTCGGTGTATGCCATTCCATGGCACATAAACTCGGAGCATTCTATCACATTCCTCACGGTGTAGCGAATGCGCTTATGATCGATGAAGTTATCCGCTTTAATATGGCGGAAGTTCCGACCAAGATGGGAACCTTCTCCCAGTATGATCATCCGCATACCCTTGCACGTTATGCCGAGATTGCAACCGCACTCGGACTGAAGGGAAAGACCGATGAAGACAAGGTGGAAAGCTTAATAAAGGCAATCGATGAACTCAAAGAGAAGATCGGCATTAAGAAGAGCATTAAGGATTACGGCATCGATGAAAAGGAATTCTTAGAGCGTCTTGACGATATGACCGAGCAGGCATTCGATGACCAGTGCACCGGTGCAAACCCGAGATACCCGTTAATGAGCGAGATTAAGCAGATGTACTTAAATGCTTATTACGGAAAGCATACGGAAGTGTAAGAGATACCGGACAGTGTGATAACAATATATGGTGACAGGCACCGGCGGACGTCAGGTGACAGACACCGAAGATAACGGAGGGTGATTATGAAATTAACAAAATTAATTGCCGACAGAGGCACAAAAAAAGTATATAAAGACGGAGATCTTGCGATTAAGGTTTTTGAAAACGAGGCGTTCTCCAAGGCCGATATTTTAAACGAAGCATGCAATCAGGCAAGAGTGGAAGACTTGGCGGACCTTCACATTCCCCGTATCCGCGAGGTCGGAAAAATCGACGGCAAATGGGCGATTGCAACGGAGTTTGTGGAAGGAAAAACCTTACAGGAACTGATGGATAAGAATCCGAAGAAACTGGATGAATATCTGGAAATGTTTGTCGATTTACAGATTAAGGTACATTCCCATACGGTTGCGAATTTAAACTCCCAGAAGGAGAAGATGCAGCGTAAAATCAGCCAGTCCGCACTGGATGCGACGGCAAGATATGAACTTCATACGCGTCTTGCGGCTCTCCCCGCACACAACAAGGTTTGCCACGGAGACTTCAATCCGTCCAATATTATCATTGACAAGAAGGGCGTGCCGCACATCCTTGACTGGGCACATGTTACGGCCGGAAATGCATCCGCGGATGTTGCCAGAACATATCTTTTATTCAGCCTTGAAGGAAAGGATGAACTTGCGGCAAAGTATCTGGATCTGTTCTGTGAAAAGACCGATACGGCCCGCCAGTATGTGGAAAAATGGATGCCGATTGTGGCTGCGTCCCAGTCCGTAAAGGGCAAGCCCGAGGAGAAGGAATTCCTGCTTAAATGGGCGGATGTGGTTGATTTCGAGTAAGAAAACGAAGAGATTTTTAATGTTTCAGACAACATTCTTAAATGTATTATTAGCATTGCTATATATGATTCCGGGCTACGCTTTCTGCAAACTGAAGAAAGTGCGCCCGGAACATTTATCGACAATGTCATATATCCTGGTTTATTTCTGCACACCGTGCATGGTGGTTTCTTCTTTCCTTGAACTGCCGCGTTCGATGGAGAATTTAAGGAATATGATGTTGTTTTTTGTATTCTCGCTCTTTGTGCAGATTCTCTTTTTCGTGATATTATACTTGATTCTGAGAAAAAAGCAGAAAGAAGGAGTTTACCGCATTATGAATGTCGGTGCGGTTTTGGGAAATGTCGGTTTCTTCGGACTTCCCTTAATTAAATCGATTTTTCCGGACAATCCGGAAGTGGCCTGCTATTCATGTGTATTCGTGGCCGGAATGAATCTGCTGGTATTTACCATCGGAACGTACGGTGTCACGGGGGATAAAAAATATATTTCGCTTAAGAATGCGATTTTAAATCCGCCTTTTGTATCGTTTTTGGTTTCGCTTCCGCTTTATTATTTCGGTGCGGGTGAGTGGATTCCGGCATTTTTAAAAGGCGGAATCGGTGTAGTCGCACATATGACCACACCGATGTGCATGCTGATTTTAGGCATCCGCTTAGCAACCGTGGAGTTAAAAAAACTGTTTACAAACCGGTATGCATATTTAACCGTTGCCTTGAAACTGCTTGTTTTTCCGCTTCTCGGTTTCGGACTTTCGATGCTGTTCCCGCTTCCGGATACGTTCCGTTATTCCTTGCTTATCCTTTGCGGAACCCCCTGTGCATCGGTCATTCTTGCAATGGCGGAATTGCACGGAAGCAATGAGGATCTGGCGGCAAACTGCATACTGCTCAGTACACTTCTCAGTATTGTAACGCTGCCGGTATTGTCGTTTCTGATACGGTAGTGTGATAAATGATATGGTTCTTTTCTTCTTCCCGTATCTGGCATTGCCGGTTTTAGCATTCGGAAGAGCGAGATATGTAGGAATCAGAGGCGAAGGAAGTTATCGCAGGTAAACGGTTAACAAAAGAGAAGCCGCAAGGAAGGTATCGAGGAGAGAAAAAAGGTTAAAGAAATGAACAGCCGCTCATGAAGTTTAATAAAAAGAATAAAAGATTTGTAAAAGTCATAAACTTTCTGTTCGGATATTATAAGAAATCCTTTTATTCCGGACAGAAAGGAAAACGGACCGCTTTAGGAAAAATGGAGCGAAAAGTTTTTTTAATGGAGACTTCCCGTGTCGTCGACCGGGAAGTGCTTTTTGATGTTTGCCGGGAACTGAAATCTTATAAGACCGACGCTGAAGTCCGGAAACAAAATGAAACCCGGCTTTCTTTGCTTGAAAAGAAACTGGATCTATTAATTGAGCGAATTGTTGTCGGTGACTGGCATGCCTTCCGGAATAAGTTTTCAAACGACATGGCATTTGAGGTTTATAAATACTTCGGACGTTATAAACCAAGCCCGACACTGGCCCTGGAAGGACTGATTTATTATTATCAAAACGACTATCTGTCCGAAAAAATCAAAGCCGGCATTAAGAAAATGCTTCATTCGAACCCTATCGATGATTACCCGGTGGCAAGAGAAATGAAAAGGCATTTTGTGCTTCATATCGGACCGACAAACAGCGGAAAAACGTATCAGTCCCTCGAACGGTTAAAGGAATGTGAAAAGGGAATTTATTTGGGACCGTTACGGTTACTGGCGCTGGAAGTATATGATAAATTCAATCGTATGGAAGTTCCCTGCAATCTGGTTACCGGCGAAGAGAGCAGTCTCGTTGACGGTGCCGTATGTCAGGCATCGACGATTGAGATGTTAAATACGCATGATTATTACGACATTGCAGTAGTCGACGAAGCACAGATGATTGCCGATACAAGAAGGGGGCATAACTGGACGAGGGCAATTCTCGGTCTGCAGGCGACGGAAATCCATGTCTGCATGGCGAAAAGTGCGGAAAATATCGTAAAGAGATTAATCGAACTATGTGAAGATACGTATGAAGTGCATTATTACGAGAGGATGACACCGCTTTCCTTTGAAGAATTCGAAGAAGGAACGGATGAAAGTAATTTTATCCGTCAGCTAAAGCCGGGAGATGCGGTCATTACTTTTTCCAAGGGCGGAGTTCTCGGGATTTCGGCGCAGATTGAAAAAGCAGGCTTAAAGACCAGTGTCATATACGGAAATCTTCCGCCGACGGCCAGAAAATATCAGGTGGAACTTTTTTCTACCGGGGAAACGGAAGTCGTGGTAGCAACCGATGCCATCGGAATGGGAATTAATCTGCCGATTAAGCGCATTGTCTTTTCCACCGTCTGGAAGTTTGACGGAATCGAAAAACGCATTTTGAACTCACAGGAAGTAAAGCAGATTGCGGGGCGTGCCGGAAGAAGGGGCATTTATGAAGAAGGTTTCTGCGCTTCCGTGGAAGAGGCAGAATATGTAAGGGAATGCCTGACGAAGGAAGATGAAGAGATTACAATCGCTCCTCTGGGCTTCCCGGATATTTTGCTGGAACTTCCGTTTGAACTGCATTATATTCTTCAGGCCTGGGCGGAGATTGCACCGAGCGAACCCTTCAGTAAAATGGATGTGGCAGAAGTGCTGGAACTGTATAAAATTTTCCGTTCCATCGAACCGAAGGCCAGGGAGAATATCTCCAAACAGGAAATGTATAATCTGATTACCTGCCCGCTCGATACCAATGAAAGGCTTTTAAAAAGGGATTTTAAAGCCTGTTGCCGGGATTATAATGACGGGTGTCTTGAATACGACCTTCCTGATTTTGAAGGCAATCCGAAGTCCCTGTATGACTGGGAAACCTATTATAAGAGACTCGATTTCTACTACCAGATTTCCAGAAAGACCGGAAAAATCATCCGCGAAGAAGAACTAAAGAGACGGAAACACGGCGCAATAAAGGAAATCAACCGCATTTTAAAAATGCGCGATTATTACATGGAAGAGAAGAAGAAAAGAAGTGAAAGACAAGTGTCAAAGGAGAAAAAATCATATGAGAGAAGAAATGGAAACTCCCGATGGAAGAAAACATATTATTACAAGTGATGATGATCTTTTTGTGCTTCTGCAGGATTATGCCGGAGACGATGTGGCAGACTATGTAATCGGCCGGATTGAGGACTTAAAGGATGAATTAGATGATATCAAAGGGGAGTTGGAAGATGTCATTGATTCAAACGTTACGGGTTCGTTAAAAGACGGCGTATTCAGGGATGAACTGCAAGGATTAATTGTCAGAGCGGAAGAGTTAAAAGACGAAATGAAAGAAAAGGCCGCGGAACTGGAAAAAACGCTCGCAAAACTGGATGAACTGATTTTGGAGAATGAATAGGAAATACCGCAATGAGAAAGAAAAGAACGATTCTGAATATTTTACTTCTGATTCCCGTTATGGTTGCTTTTTCCGCGTGCGCCGGGAAAGAAGCGCCGCCGGAAACACCTTCTTTCATATCGTCCGAAATACCAAGTGAAGTTACAGAGGAAACAGGGAATGATTCCGAACCTGTCCCGGAGG
>OMRN01000183.1 GCA_900313265.1 uncultured Lachnospiraceae bacterium
CTCGGGACACTGTTAATCGCCGCTTCGCCGACCGGCTGATCCAGTCCGGGTTTGGTAACACGCCCTACCCCTTTTCCACCTTCGATAAGAATCCTCCGGCCATCGTTTTCCTTTTTTTCATTTTGATTATCAAAACCGGTATTCCCCCAAAAACGATTGTCAATTTTATCCTCTTCTGTTAACGGCTTATTTGATTCCGGCAGTTTTACAAACCCGACCTTTGCATAAATCAGCGTGCCCGTCGTAATATCCGGATCGTCTCCGCCGTCTTTTACAATCGCACAGGAAACACTTTCGGGGGTTCTTTTTATATTCTTAATCTCCGCCTTATATTTTATTCCCTTCGGCGTATCGATGGTGACTTCATATATCTCACTGCCGGATAAAAGCATCCATGCCGCTGCTTTTGCCGCAGCCGCCGCACAGCTTCCGGTCGTAAATCCGTTTCTCGTTTTTGTATTTTTGGTATCTGACATATCCGGTTCCTTTATTCTCCGAATCTTACTCCGATCAATCCGCCGGATCTTTCCGTGCTTTGTTATGCAGAAATAATTCGTCTTTTAATCTCTGTCCGTCACCGAGTATAAAAGCGCATTACAAATCGCCGCCGCAATATTGCTCCCGCCCTTCCGTCCGCGGTTTATAATACAGGGGACATCCGTTTCCATGATCAGTTCCTTGGAAACTTCGACATTGACAAATCCGACCGGAACCCCGATAACAAATGCCGGCCGGTAAAGATCTTCCTGCATCATTTCATAAAGGGTAATGAGCGCGGTAGGCGCATTTCCGATTACAAAAATCAAATCCTTTTTACTCTGTGCCGCCTTTTCCATACTGACGGATGCTCTGGTCCGTCCGGTTTCCTTCGCAATCGCGGCAACTTCTTCATCCGCCATGAAACACCGCACACTGCCTCCCAGTTTTTCCAAAGATTTCTTATGAATTCCGGCAAGTACCATATTGGTATCCGTTACGATATCCGCACCGCCCAGCAGAAGTTTTCTTGCCGTTTCTACCGCATTTTCGGAAAAATACAGCGTATCCGCATAATCAAAATCCGCGCTTGCATGAATCACGCGTTTTATCACCGCTTCGCGCTCTTTTGGCAAAGCAATTCCCCTTCGCTTTAGTTCTTCCCCGATTATTTCAAAACTTCGCCTTTCGATTTCCAACGGCGGGAGTTTCTCTACATCATTATATTTTTGACTGTATGATTTGTTCATATTCATTCCATGTTCAAACTATGTATAATCTTTCGAAGCACAAAAATCAGTTTCTCATTCTCTTCCCTGCTTCTTACCGCAATCCGGTAATATCCGTTCCGTAACCCTCTGAAATTCGAAGCATCGCGAATCAGTATTCCGTTTTTTAACAGTTCATCATATAGCGGTCTTTCATCATATAGCAGAATAAAATTCACATCGGAATCAAAGACACGGATTCCCAGTCTCCTTAATTCTTCCGTCAGAAAAATCCGCTCTTTTTTTATATACTCCGCCGATTCTTTTAAGAAATCCCCGCACTCCGTGCAGGCACACCCGGCAGCCTCCGCAATACAGGAGATATTCCATTCGGGAAGCTGTTTTCGGATTCTTTTTATCAGTTTTTCATCCGCGCATGCCAGATATCCGATTCTTACTCCCGGAACGGAGAATGTTTTGGTAAACGAATTTACAACAATGACATTCGGATACTCGTTAAGATCATTAAAAAACGAATCCGTCCCTTCGCTCAGTTCATAAAAACATTCATCCAGAACAACTTTCACATCCTGTTTTTGACAGGTATCGAACAGGGAAAAGAGTTCTTCTTTTTTCATCAGCCGCCCGGTCGGATTATTCGGGTTTGCCAAAAAAAGCAGGTCATATCCACGCTTCAGTTCCGCTTTCAATTTTTCCGGGTTTATATCTGCATACCGGTAATCACTCTCATAATAAACGACTTCATTGTTCCCGGCATTTGCGGCATATTCATATCCGAAAAAAGAAGGGACCGGAATCAGAATTCTGCCGGGTGAAAACGCATGGGAAACTGCCATAAAAAGTTCCGAAGAACCGTTTCCCACCGCAATCTGCGTTTCCTTTAAACCATGCTTTTTAGCC
>OMRN01000039.1 GCA_900313265.1 uncultured Lachnospiraceae bacterium
AGATTCCGTGCGGCAGTATTGTCGGACTGGTGGGAGAATCCGGCTGCGGAAAGAGTATGACCGCAAAAACGATCAACGGACTTTTACCGAATTCGGCGAAGGTGACCGGGGGAGAAGTTTTGTGGTACGGAAATGCTTCATCTCCGGCGGATTTGACAAAACTTAAGGATTCCGAGTTGAAAAATTATCGAGGGAGAGATATTACGATGGTTTTTCAGGAACCCATGACATCCTTAAATCCTCTTATGAGAGTCGGAGATCAGGTGAGAGAAGTTTTAATGCTTCATCATCTGTCGAAAAGCAAAGAAGAGGCAAAAGATATGACGGTCCGGATGCTTGGAGAGGTCGGGCTTTCGGACCCGGAGCACCTTTACAAAGCGTGGCCGCATGAACTTTCCGGCGGCATGAGACAAAGAGTGGTTATAGCCATGGCGGGTATTTCTTCACCGAAGCTCCTCATTGCCGACGAACCGACCACGGCTTTGGATGTAACGACCGAAGCCCAGATTCTGAAACTGATCAAAAATATGTGCGAAACCTCTGCTATGAGTGTTCTGCTTATTACGCATAACATGCGTGTAATAGCACAGATTTGCGATTATGTTTATGTCATGTATATGGGGCGGATTGTTGAAGCAGCACCTACCGAAAGGCTTCTGTATCATGCGGCGCATCCTTATACGAGAGGTCTTCTTTCTTCCATTCCGAAAATCGGAGAGAACAAAGGGTATTTAAATGCCATACCGGGAGAAAATGCGGAAATTAAAAAACCGGCGGCAGGGTGTGAATTCTGCTTAAGATGCAGTGATGATATACGCGAGTGTTTTTTTGAAAAACCGGATTTTTATGAAGTGGAGGACGGACATTTTTCGAGATGTCATGTCCGGGTTTAAAATGACTGTGCCGGGAAAGAGGTTTTTTATGGATAATCAGATACTGCTTTCCGTTAAAAATGTAAGCAAGAGTTTTCCTCTGAAGGGAAAACAGCGAAAAAACGTCGTGCAGGATGTTAGTTTTGATATTTATAAGGGCGAAACGCTTGCGCTGGTGGGAGAGTCCGGCTGTGGGAAAAGCACTCTGGCAAATCTGATTATGGGAATTCTGGAAGCGGATTCGGGAGAAATATATTTTGACGGAGCGCGAATTTCGGGATTACCGGAAAAAGCCAGACGCCCTTATCGTAAACGCATGCAGATGGTTTTTCAGGATCCGGCATCCTCTTTAGACCCCAGAATGACGATAAGAAACATTATCGCTGAGCCGCTGAAAGCCTGGCATATATGTGAAAGCAGGAAAGAACTGGATGAAAAAATATCGGAGCTTTTAGATATGGTGGAGATGAGGAAAGACTGCCTGGACCGTTATCCGCATCAGTTTTCCGGAGGGCAGAAACAGCGTATCGGCATAGCAAGGGCAATTGCCACGAACCCGGATTTTTTAATCTGTGACGAGTCGGTTTCCGCACTGGATGTTTCGGTGCAGGCGCAGATTCTTAATCTTTTGAAAAAACTGAAGGAGCAGGAGAATCTCACCTGTCTGTTTATCAGCCATGATCTTTCGGTTGTGAATTTTATTGCGGATCGCGTATGCGTCATAAACGGTGGAATAATCTGCGAAACGGCTCCGACAGACCGGCTTTTTGCCGAGCCGCAAAACGAATACACGAAGTATCTTCTTTCATCCGTTTATCCGCTGTAAAGGAGAGGCGCCATAAGAGCAGGAGGATTTCACACCGGAATTCGGAAATGAAAAAAGTGGTTTACAGAATGAATAAAGCATGGTAAAATATTCTCCGTATGCGAGACTTTTGCACAGTGATTCGGAAACTCCAGCCGATTGCTTTGTGAAAGCCTGAAACAGAAAGATTTTATAGGAGGACAAAGAAATGATTTCCAAAGAAACAAAACAGGCAATTATTGCGGAGTATGCACTTTCCGAGGGAGACACCGGTTCACCCGAAGTACAGATTGCAATTCTTACCGCAAGAATCAAAGAGATTACCGAGCATATGAAGGCAAATCCCAAGGATTTCCATTCCAACCGCGGTCTTCTCAAGTTAGTAGGTCAGAGACGTGGTTTACTGGATTACCTCAAGAAGAAAGATATTAACAGATATCGTTCTTTAATTGAAAGACTCGGACTTAGAAAGTAATTCATTCGGCGGGCGATACGAACAGTCGCCCGCCTCTTTTCGTGTTACAGACCTTTCGATTTTTGACGGTTTCGGACATGAAAGAAGAAGTAACCAAGGTAACATGCGGTCCGGATGCTGCCGAATATACGGCGGTATTTATGCTCCGAGACCACTGCAAATCGAGTCATTGGAAAAATGTGAAGATGGCATGATTTGCAGTAGTTTCGGCAGGACCGCTTAAAATATATTTTTAAGTAAAGGAGAGATTATATGTCAAAAGAATTCAAAACATTCAGTCTTGAACTTGCCGGACGTACTTTATCCGTAGATATCGGAAGAGTATCCGCACAGGCAAACGGTGCGGCATTTATGCACTATGGCGATACGACGGTTCTTTCAACCGCTACCGCAAGCGAGAAACCAAGGGACGGAATCGATTTCTTCCCCTTAAGCGTTGAGTACGAAGAGAAACTGTATTCCGTAGGAAAAATCCCCGGAGGATTCAACAAAAGAGAAGGAAAGGCTTCCGAGAACGCGATTTTAACGAGCCGTGTTATCGACCGTCCGATGCGTCCTCTTTTCCCG
>OMRN01000165.1 GCA_900313265.1 uncultured Lachnospiraceae bacterium
ATCAATGGATGAAAAATGGAAATAATGAGCCTGATCCGCATAAATCGAAAGTTTCTGTTTTTCTCCGAGAACATACAGAAGATAACTTGTATCGCCGGATTCCACACCTTCCAATCGCAGTTTGCTTTTATTTTCGGTTTCATATAAGAATCCTTCCGAAGCGGTCTGATCCAGATAATATCTGATATGAACCGTTTTTTCTTCATTGCATCCGAAATTCGTCCAGTCCGAACTTTCACGGAAAGCACATCCTTTATAAAAAATTCCGTCACCGACGCTTGCTTCGGCATTTTCAAAAGTACATGCATCCGAACCGGTATATTTTTGCATTCCTTTCGCCATCTCATCGGCAGTAAAGTCCTGCATCGTTACGGTAAAAATCCGGACGCCGTCTTTTCCGTCTTCCCATGCTCCGAATCCGCCCTCGGGAATTGCTTCTTCTAAGAATGATGTAATCATTTCTTTGTTTTTATTAAGTTCTTCCTCCGGAATATTCAGTTTGATTAATCGGGTAAACTTTTCTCCACCGGCCGAAACCGTGTATACATCGATGCTGTCGATACGACAGTATAACATTTCCGAAACATTCAGCCGTCCCGATCCGCAGTCATATTCCGAACCGGAAAAATAGAGTTTTGTCGACACCTGGTCAAAAACACTGTTTCGGTACCGGTTGTTTAATACTTTCTTTTCAACCAGAAGATCCGGAATCCACTGAAGCATATCCTTCGTGGTTACGCTCTCCGAATAATGGATTTCCGACGCAAACGGGGACATATCAAATTCAGCCGTCACTTCCGCTTTTTTCTTGCAGAATGTATTCAGTTTGTTCTGATAATCTTCTAACGAAGAAAACGGCAGCGTAAATTCCGCCTGGATTTTTTTGTCGTCTTCATTGTAAACATATTTCATGCAGTCCGGACATCCGTCCGCAATAATGCTGTCCACAGATGCCGTGTTGACCTTGCCTAAAAGAAGCATTTCATTCTTCGGCATGGTAAGAACCATGATTCTTTCTCCGCTTCCGTCGCGGTTTAATTTCACGGTCGCATCCACATCCACACCGCATGCGGTAAGAAAAATCGCCATGGCGGCAAAAAGCAATACAATCAATATTCTCTTTACAGATCTGCTTTTTTCTTTCATAACGTTACACCTTATTCGATAATCTTATAACCGAAAAACGTCTTTTTCACCGGCAGTTCGTTCCCCGGATAACTGAACGGGACCTTAACCGTTGTTGTTACTCCGTCTTTTGTTTTTTCCTGTTTGATATCATAGCTGATTACATAAAAAATCGTATAATAATTATTTCCCTCGTCTCTTAAATTTTCAAAAATAAAATCCGTTTCGTATCCTTCATAAGGAATCACAACATCCGCCGGAAGCACGCCCAGATCTTTGTCATACATGGCGGCCAGTTTCTCCCGGTTTCCTTCCCTGCAATTTTTCTCGTATTTTGCAAGAAAACGCTCTGCCGAACCCGCTCTTGCCGTAAAAGCACTTACGCCAAAAACAATCAGCAATACAGCTGACAGTGCAAGACAAATAATTCCGATTATTCTGCATTTACTGGCACTCATAAATTTTCTCCGCTAAAATCAAATCGTCCGGCGTTGTGATTTTTATATTATCATAGGAACCCTCTACAAGCCGCACTTTAATTTGTTCAAACAGTTCCACAACCATCGCATCGTCCGTAATCTGAATACCGTCTCCGAGAATTTTCTCTTCGTCGCGAATCAGTTTGTCAAAAGCATTAAAAATGACCGGAAAATAAAAAGACTGCGGTGTCTGAATATTCCGCACCAAAGACCTTTTGGGCGTCGTACTGACATAGCCGTCTTCATCGGCAATTTTAATGGTATCCTTGGACGGTACGGAAGTTACACAGGCCTGATCTTCCAAAAGGGCAACTGAATTTCTTTTTATGATTTCTTCCGAAACAAACGGCCTGGCCCCGTCATGAATATACACGTTTCCGCAAATTACATTTACCGCATTTTCACATGCCGCTTTCAGCGCGTTCCAGACGGAGTGGTAACGTTCCTTTCCGCCCTCGACAATATGCGTTACTTTAGAGTATTGATATTTTTCCACAATCTGTGTTTTGCAATAATCAATCGAATCCGCAGCGGCGACCAGAATAATTTCATCGATTTCGGGAGATTTTTCAAAAGCCTCGAGGCTGTAGCAAAGAATCGGTTTTCCTTTTAATTCAAGGAACTGCTTTGCCACATCCGAATGCATGCGTTTCCCCGATCCGGCCGCAAGAACAATTGCCACCCCGTATGCCGGGTTTGCTCTTTCCTCCTTCGCCGGATTGTTATTCATTATGCTGTTGTCTGTGATTTCATTATTCATAACCTTAATCTTCCCAAGATGCCTTTTCTGTTTCCGGGAGTTATTCTCCGCTCTGTTTTATATTATCTCTCTCCGAGCCGCAGATTCGGAACCGCATTTAAATCGTAACCGGAACGGACACCTTTAATAAACTCATAATATCCTGCACAGGCAATCATGGCCGCATTGTCCGTGCACAGAACCGGCGGCGGAAGGAAAAACTCCACGCCCCTTGCCCTGCATGCTTCTTCAAACGCCGCACGCAGATGGGAATTGCTGGCAACCCCGCCGGCAATTGCAAATTTCTTTGCGCCAAGCCTGTCCACAGCATCCATGGAATTTCCGACAAGCACATCAATTACCGCCTGCTGAAAAGATGCGGCAACATCCGCGCGGTTGATTTCTTCGCCCTTCATCTCACAGCTGTTGAGATAATTTAATACCGCACTTTTTAATCCGCTGAAGGAAAAATCATATCCCTCTTCACCGACTTTCGCGCGGGGAAAATGAATTGACTCCGGATTTCCTTCCGAAGAAATTTTATCCACTTTCGGACCACCCGGATAACCGAGTCCGATTGCCCTGGCCACTTTGTCAAAAGCCTCTCCCGCAGCATCATCAAATGTACGGCCGAGGATTTCATATTCACCGTAGTCTTTTACATTTACCAGATGTGTATGTCCACCCGAAACCACCAGACATAAAAACGGCGGTTCAAGAGTCGGTGACGCAATATAATTCGCACTGATATGACCCTCTATATGATGCACGCCGACAAGCGGAAGATTTGCACCGAACGCAATTGCCTTTGCTTCGGCAACCCCGACAAGAAGCGCTCCCACAAGACCCGGGCCGTACGTAACCGCTACCGCATCGATATCTTTTAATTCCGCATTTGCACTGCGCAAAGCTTCTTCCACTACCTGATTGATTTTATCGATATGCTTTCTTGATGCGATTTCCGGCACAACTCCGCCGTAAATGGTATGAAGGTCAATCTGCGAATAAATCACATTGGACAGCACTTCCCTTCCGCCACGAATAACCGCTGCGGCCGTTTCATCGCAGGAAGTCTCAATCCCGAGTATCCGTATTTCTTCTTTGTTTTTCGTTATTTCACACATATATTCAAATCCATCTATCCGATTTATTAATTCCCGATTCTTTTTCTGTTTTTCTTTTCTGTTTTTTCTTATTTGCTTTTCTTTTTTAAGTTTTCTTTCTGCAATTATCTTTCTTTATCCTTCTTCCGGATATCCGTCCTCGAATTTCAGTTCCACGCTTCTGCCGTCCTTTGCCACAACCGTATTCTCAAAAATCTTACGCACTTCCGAAGCGTATTCTTCCGGATGATTTAACGACGGGCTGTAATGCGTCAGCCACATTTCCTTTACGTTCGCTTCCTTCGCCATTGCCGCCGCTTCATAGAACGTCATGTGTTTATGCTCTTTGGCTTTTTCGAGTTTATCCGGTTCCCCGTACATTCCCTCACAGATAAAAAGATCCGAATCAGCCGCATTTGCGACAATGGATTCGCAGGGTCTTGTATCGGTGGAATAAGTGATTTTTAAGCCTTTTCTTGCCTCTCCTAAAACCATATCCGGCACAAATTCCATGCCAAGGTCATCGTCCTTAATCACTTCTCCCTTCTGAAGTCTGCTCCAGTATTTTAACGGGATATCCAGTTCTTTTGCTTTATCGGCATCGAATTTGCCGGCACGGTCCAGTTCAAAAGTGTACCCGTAGCAGGTCACATTATGACGGACACGAAATGCTTTGATGCGAAGTCCGTCCAGCTCGGGAAGTTCAATTACCTCTTCCGGTTCGGAAAGTTCAATATATTTCAGTTCAAAAGGGAGTTCCGGAGCAATGGTTCGAAGGGCACTTACGACACGGTTTAATCCTTTCGGCCCGATTAGGGTAACCGGTTCTGTACGGTCCGCATTCCCCATCGTCAGAAACATACCGGGCAGTCCGCTGATATGATCTGCATGATAATGGGTAAAACAGATAACATCAATCGGATTGGCGCTCCACCCCTTCTTTCGAAG
>OMRN01000349.1 GCA_900313265.1 uncultured Lachnospiraceae bacterium
CTTATTCTCGCAGGCGCCCTGCTTTTTATTTCCGGTGTGGCATACATCATTTTAAAACCGGTGGATATGGGCTCTTTGTACTGTGCAACTACATACAAGTCAACAAACAGTATAATCTGGGACCGGCTGATTCATATGATTACCGGAGCCGGTTTTATTATGATGGCAATTCATCTGATTCCAAACATAAGAATTCCCGTCGTATCAACAATCGGACAAAACACTTTGCCGATATTCCTGCTTCACGGATTTGTGCTTAACTGGCTGGGGAAAAATAACATTTTCCATTTCAGTACGCCAATCAATCTGGCTTTAACCTGCATTTTTGCGATTGCCATGATGGCACTTTTCGGAAATAAGCTTATGGGAAAGTTATTTAAAATATTGTTTTAAGAAGGAAATCTCAACAGGATAAAGAAATAAAAAACAGACCACCGAATGCACGATGGTCTGTTTTCTTATACTGATATTTTACTTATTCAGCAGCCTCTTCGCCTTTGTATTCAACTTCAGCCGCTTTGGCATAATAAGCTTCCAGCATTTCCGGTGTGAGAGAGCCGCGGTGATTTTCAATCACAATGCCGTTCTTGTCAAGAATGATGGTCTGAGGCATAGCATCGGTTCCTCCGACCTTATCCCACATAATTCTCGGATCCTCCTGATCAACGGCTACCGGAATGGTCCAGCCGTGGTCTTTTACAAACGGTTCAACCGGTTTCGTAACCAAAGGATGATGAACGGCAAGAACAACCGTGTCATCGGAATGCTTCGTGGCGAAATCACAGAAGCTCGGAAGTTCTTCCACGCAGGGACCGCAGTAGGTTGCCCAAAGGTTTAATACCACGATTTTTCCGCGGTAATCCTTCAGATGGAAGGAAGAGCCGTCCAGACATTCGATGGTAAAATCGTCAAGCTGCTGACCGGGTTCGAAGCCGATCACGGTTTCGCCTTCCTCGGCCGTGGTATTCGGACTGTAGGCTACGCCCGTTTTGGAAGCGGGATCAAGGAAGTTAAACCATACCAGCGCAAAAACGAGAACCGCCAAAGCGATGCCCCATGCGATGGTGGCAATATTTTTTCTCTTCTTGGTAACCGCTGTTTTTTCTTCCTCGGGAAGTGCTTTTAATGTAATGTCCGAAGATTTTAATACGATTTTTCCGGCCTTTAAGGAGATGGCACCTTTGGCACATACATCGATACATTTGCCGCACTGGATACATTCCTGATCGTTTACATGAAGGACATCCATTTTACATTTCTTCACGCAAAGACCGCAGTTTGTACAGGACGATTCATCCACCTTTACGCCGATTAATGCAAATTTGTTAAACAGTCCGTAAATAGCACCTAAGGGGCAGATGAAACGGCAGAAGGCACGATAAATGAATACACATGCAAGTCCGATAACCGCAAGGATTACGAATTTTCTGGTAAAATAAATACCGAGCATGCCGTAAAGAGAAGTATTCGCCGGGTTGGCCAAAAGTCCTACGGCACCTTCAAATGTTCCGGCAGGGCAGATGTACTTGCAAAATCCCGGAACGGTCATGTCCTTCGTAAAACCGATATACAGCGGAATAAATACGACGAATACTGCGAGGAACACATATTTTAAGTAGGATAAAATCCGGGTCACCTTGCTTTTTTTAAGCTTCGGTGTGGGGATTTTATGAACCAGTTCCTGAATAAGACCAAGCGGACAGATCCATCCGCAAATGGTTCTTCCGGCAATCAGAGCATAGAGGATAAGAATGCCGAATACATAGAAACCGATGCGGTCATGAGCGGTTGCAAGTGCTCCCTGCAGGGATCCCAAAGGGCAGGCGCCCACGGCTCCGGGGCAGGAGTAGCAGTTAAATCCCGGTACACAGACGGATTTCACTTTGCCTGTATAAATTCCACCCTTGATGAAACCTTTTAAATAGGCATTATATAAAAGTGCCGAATATAACTGAACAAGTTTTCTTTTTGACGGTTTAATTCTTTCCCAAACGTTACTCATCCCAGTCCCACGCATTCTGTGCATATTGTTGCAGCTTTAATTAAAACATCCCTCATGCTTCCGTTAAATATTCCGACTACAATAAGTGTAACGGCAACGACCAAAACCGCAACGCGGACAATCGTTAAGACCGTGGCCTGTTTCTTTCTGCCGTTATCGTCAAGTTCTTTCGCTTTCTTCATGTCGATATTTTTGACGGGCTTGTCCTGACTGTCGTCGCGGATTCCGGCAAAAATACCTACAAACGCCATGACGAGTGTTACAACGATAACCGGAAGACAGATTAACAGGTATTTTCCGGCAATCTCTCTGGTGTAAATCCATGCGGTCGGATCGGCTGCTTTTACGGCAAGGCCTTTGTTATAGATGATTAAGGCGCTTGTTGCAAAAAATGCAGCGATGATAAAACACAGCACGGATTCGACAATGAGGAAAATTTTCTTCTTATCCATGTGTCGTCCCTTTCTTTTTGTGTCCGGTCGGAAGACCGGAAAACTGAAAATCATTAACTAATTATTAATTTTATCATAGATGAACGGGCGTTTCCATATACTTTTTTGGTGTTTATCTCTGTTTTTTTCCTGATCGGGTGTGGTACGGCCATAATAAAAAATTAAGGATTTTAAACCGATGGTTCATCGTCCGTATGGGCAGGATATGTTATAATAGATTCCGGTGAGAGAAGGCGGAAAACAGCCCGGGAAAATGAGACGGAGATGTTTCCCGGGATTGAAAAGAAAGAGGTTAACCATGAAACCATCGGATGTAAAGAAAATCTATTTTGACATGGACGGTGTGCTGGCGGATTTTGAAGGAGGAGTTATCAATCTTTGCGGATTCCGGCCGCCGATGCAAAGCGACAAGAACTGCACGAAGGAAGATGAGGATCATTTGTGGGAAGAAATCCGCAAGGTGGATCATTTCTACGCGAAACTGGGTCTGATTCCCGGTGCAAAAGAACTGTTTGATGAAGTATATGAAAAATACGGCGACCGCTGTGAAATCCTGACCGGAGTGCCGAAACCGTATCGGAACATTGAGCATTCCAAAGAGGATAAAGTGGAATGGATCAGGCGGCTTTTGTCTGAAGAGGTTGTTGTAAATACCGTTCTTCGAAAGGAAAAGGTTCAGTTCTGTACGGGACCGGAGTGCATTCTGATTGACGATTTCGACAAGAATACGAATGAGTGGGATTCTTTCGGCGGAACAAGCGTCCTTTACACCGACGCAAAGAGCGCGAGGGAGAAACTTTGCGAACTCGGTATTTTATAGTGCTATTCTTCCGGAGGGAACTATCGAAAGATAATGCTTGAAAGGTGACTGAGACCGAAATAACAGGGGGGTATGACAATTGAAATTTCTTCATTTGGGGGATTTGCATCTGGGGAAAAGCCTGGGTGATTTTGATTTAACCGACGACCAGAAATATATTCTGGATGAAATACTGCAAATCATTAAAGACAAAGAGGCGGATGCCGTTCTTATCGCAGGCGATGTTTATGACCGCGCCGTGCCGAGTGAGGCGGCAACGAATCTTCTGGATTTCTTTTTAAAAAGTCTTGCCGATTTGAAGGTTACCACCTTTGTAATCAGCGGCAATCATGATTCGGATGA
>OMRN01000057.1 GCA_900313265.1 uncultured Lachnospiraceae bacterium
CAGCAAAAACCGTAAACGGACTGACTGCAAAGTGTGAAGTCACGGTATATGCCGATAACAATCCTTCCAATATTTTTGCGGATGTCAGGTACGGAACATGGCAATACAATTCTGCTAAGGCTGTTTATGACAAAGGTTATATGACCGGTAAAGAAAAACTGGGCGGCAGGGTCATATTCTCTCCGAATACGGATATTAACCGTTCGCAGTTTGTTGTGGCATTATACAGTATGGACGGAAAACCGGCGGTTGGTTATAAGCAGAAGTTTTCGGATGTGAAGAGCAAAGACTGGTATGCGAGCGCCGTTACGTGGGCTTCGGATAAAGGAATCGCTGCCGGTAATCCGGACGGAAGTTTTGGTGTGAACGGGAAGGCAACCAGAGAGCAGCTTGCATTAATGTTCTATAAATATGCAATGTATAAGAATTATGATGTAACCGTTAGTCCTTTGACAACCCTGGACGGATTTACGGACGCAGCAAAGGTTGATTCCTGGGCGCTTACCGCTGTGAAGTGGGCGGTTGAGAGAGGCATCATTTCCGGCAAAGGAAATGAAAAAGACGGATATCGAATTGATCCGGCTAAGGGAGCAACCAGAATCGAATGTGCGGCGATGATGAATAAGTTTGATGAGATTTATTCGAAGAGTCTGAAGGATTATGAGGAAGTATCAGAAGATCCGATTGCCCTTCCGACGGAAGACGTTGAAGAAGTCGCGGTTCCGGAAGAAGATGTTGTTCCGGAAGAGGATGTCATTCCGGAAGAAGATGTCGTTCCGGAAGAGGATGTCATTCCGGAAGAAGATGTCGTTCCGGAAGAAGATGAAGTTCCGGAAGAGGTTGTCGTTCCGTGTCACGGGTGCCTGTCACTTTTGTACCAAAAGTGACAGGCACCCGAGGCAGGCACCCTTTTTTATGTTTCATGATGTCACATCGCCTTGAAGGGAAAAACGGGGTTTAGTACAATAAAATCAGCGTAAACATTATACGGGGACCTGATATGTATTATTCCAGCATAGGACTGATTTCTTTAATAGTTGTCGTCATCATCAACTTTAATGCATTAAAAAAGCTAAAAGATGACAGTAATGAGGCGAAGAGAAGATATCGTCATTTTCTTTACGGCGTTATCATTTATCTCATTTCCGATATTCTCTGGGGAACTCTTTATGAAAAACGATGGCTGATTCCCGTATATACCGATACCATGCTGTTTTTTATATCCATGGCGTTTTCCGTTCTTTTGTGGACGCGTTATGTCACGTCTTATTTAAAGAGCAACGGCGTTTTTTCCAAATTTCTGTTAGGCGGCGGATGGCTGGTATTAACCTATCAGATTGTTGCGCTTATCATAAACTTCTTTATTCCGATTTTCTTTTCCTTTGGGCAGGATAATGAATATGTGACAGGCAAAGCCAGATATATCACGTTGTTTATCCAGATGGGAATTTATTTCATTACTTCGGTTTATACGCTTGCCGTCGCGGTGAATGTGGAAGGGGAGAATAAATCACACCACCGGACCATAGGATTTTCCGGCATCGTCATGACGGTTTTTATTGCGCTTCAGTCGCGCTTTCCGCTGATGCCGCTTTATGCCATCGGCTGTCTTTTTGCGACCTGTATGGTGCATTCGTTTGTATACAAGGATGAAACGACAGAAATGGGACGCGAAATCGGAACGGCAAAACGCATGGCATACCGGGATGCACTGACGGGCGTGAAAAGCAAACTGGCCTATCTGGAGGCCCTTTCAAGTCTGGAAACCCGTATTGAGGAGGGGACACTGAAACAGTACGGCGTGGTGGTTTTTGACGTAAATGAGTTAAAGAAGATAAACGATACCCAGGGGCATGACGCGGGAGACGAATACATCAAAAATGCCAGCAGGCTCATTTGCAATTATTATAAACACAGTCCGGTATTCCGTATCGGAGGAGACGAATTCGTTGTCATTTTAGAGGGCGAAGACTTTGAAGACCGTCATTTCATCCTAGAAGCTTTTGAAACAATGGTCGAGGAAGACCGGAAAAACGGAAAAGTGGTTATCGCAAGCGGCATGACGGATTACCGTCCGGAAGAAGACGGGAATTATAACGATGTCTTTAAACGGGCGGATAAAAAGATGTATGAAAGAAAACTGTATCTGAAGGGATAATGCCTTCCTTTTTTGAAAAAAACTATTGACATTTGCATAATTGCTGTTATAGTAATAATAGAACAAGTGCTACAAAAATAGAAAATGAGGGGTGGTGATGACCATGGATGGACAGAAATTCACACAGAAATCAATACAGGC
>OMRN01000018.1 GCA_900313265.1 uncultured Lachnospiraceae bacterium
ATTCTTTGCCACTTCCTCCGGCGTTCCCACAGCCACTACTTCGCCGCCCCGGTCTCCGCCTTCCGGTCCCATATCGATAATGTAATCCGCTGTTTTGATGACATCCAGATTGTGTTCGATTACAACAACCGTATTGCCACCCTCGGTCCGCCGCTTTAAAATCTCCACCAGTTTATGAACGTCCGCAAAATGAAGGCCGGTCGTCGGTTCGTCGAGAATATAGATGGTATTTCCCGTGCTGCGTCTGGAAAGTTCCGTTGCCAGTTTGATTCTCTGTGCCTCTCCGCCGGATAAAGTCGTGGAAGGCTGTCCGAGTTTGATATAGGAAAGTCCCACATCGTAAAGTGTCTGAATCTTGTTACGGATGGCTGACACATTTTCGAAAAACGGCAAAGCCTCCTCCACGGTCATATTAAGAACATCCGAAATCGTTTTTCCCTTATAATGTACCTCCAGCGTCTCACGGTTATACCTCTTTCCGCCGCAGACCTCACACGGAACATAGACATCCGGAAGGAAGTTCATTTCGATTTTAATGATTCCGTCTCCCTGGCAGGCTTCGCACCGGCCGCCCTTTACGTTAAAACTGAAACGTCCCTTGGCAAATCCCTTCGCCTTGGCATCCGACGTATTGGCAAACAAATCCCGGATCAAGTCAAAAACACCGGTATAGGTTGCCGGATTGGAACGCGGAGTACGTCCGATGGGCGACTGGTCGATATTAATAACCTTGTCAAGTTTTCCGACCCCGAGGATTTCCTTGTGTTTTCCGGGAATGGTAATGGCCCTGTTTAATTTCTTTGCCAGCGATTTATACAGGATTTCGTTGATTAACGAACTCTTTCCCGAACCGGAAACGCCGGTCACGCAGGTAAAAACGCCGAGCGGAACGGAAACGTCGATATTTTTGAGATTGTTTTCCGCCGCTTTCTTTATTTCCAGGAATGCCGTGGGTTTTCTTCTGACATCCGGAACGGGAATGAACTTTTCTCCCCGCAGATACTGTCCGGTCACGGACTCGGGAACATTCATTATGTCCTCTGCCGTTCCGAGCGCTGTTACTTCACCGCCCTCCGAACCGGCTCCGGGACCGATATCGACAATATAATCCGCCGCATACATGGTATCCTCATCATGTTCTACCACAATCAGCGTATTTCCGAGGTCTCTTAAATTCTTAAGCGCTCCGATTAATTTGTCATTGTCACGCTGATGAAGACCGATACTGGGCTCGTCCAGAATATAGCAAACACCCACCAGACCGGATCCGATCTGCGTGGCCAGACGGATTCTCTGTGCCTCACCGCCGGATAAGGACGATGTGGCACGTGCTAATGTCAGATACTCCAATCCGACTTCCTTTAAGAATCCGACACGTGCGATGATTTCCCGAAGCACTCTTTCTCCGATTAACTTCTCCCTTTCGTTTAAGGACAGTGTCTGGAGATAGCTATGCAGATCCTCTACGGATAAATTGGTGATTTCATAAATATTTTTCCCGCTTACCGTTACCGCCAGCGAAGACGGTTTTAAGCGCATTCCCCCGCAGGCGCTGCAGGGCGTGATATTCATATATTTCTCGTATTCCTGTTTCTGCGAATCGGAGAAGGTTTCCCGGTAGCGTCTTTCCTCGTTGCGGATAAGTCCCTCAAAAACCGTGGGGTATACTCCCCTGCCGCGCTGACCGGAATAATGCACATCCACGCTTTCTTCCGTTCCTTCCAGAATCACCTCTTTTGCCTTTTCGGAAAGATCTTCGAAAGGAGTATCCAGCGAAAATTTAAAATGCTTCGCCAGCGCTTCCAAAAGACTGTGGGTAAAACTTCCCTTATCTTTGCTTGACGCCCATCCGGGGCCCTGTATGGCTCCCTCGTTTAAGGAAAGGGACTCATCCGGAATCAGCAAATCCGCAGAGAACTCCATCTTGTAACCGATTCCCAGGCACTGCGGGCAGGCTCCGTACGGGTTGTTAAAGGAAAAACTTCTCGGCTCGATTTCTTCGATACTGACACCGCAGTCCGGGCAGGAAAAACTCTGTGAAAAATGCATTTCCTCCCCGCCTATGACATCCACCGTCATCAGGCCTTCGGCGATTTCAAGCACATTCTCCACGGAAGAAGTCAGTCTCATCAAAATCTCCGGCTTTACTACCAGACGGTCCACGACTATCTCTATTGTATGCTTGATATTTTTATCAAGCTTAATCTCCTCGGTAAGCTCGTACATATTCCCGTCAATACGTGCACGGACATAGCCGTTCTTTCCGGCACGTTCCAGAACCTTCGCATGCTCACCTTTGCGTCCCCTTACCACCGGTGCCAGAAGCTGGATTTTTGTCCCTTCCTTTAACTGCATGATGGCATCCGCCATCTCGTCCACCGTCTGACGGCGGATTACCTTTCCGCATTTCGGGCAATGCGGAACACCGATTCTGGCATAAAGCAGACGGAAATAATCATAAATTTCCGTTACGGTTCCAACCGTGGAACGCGGGTTGCGGTTCGTGGATTTCTGGTCGATGCTGATTGCCGGCGAAAGACCTTCGATTCTCTCCACATCCGGTTTCTCCATCTGCCCCAAAAACTGTCTGGCATAAGAGGACAGCGACTCCATATACCGTCTCTGTCCTTCCGCATAAATCGTATCAAAAGCAAGGGATGACTTTCCCGACCCCGAAAGCCCCGTAAATACCACAAACCGGTTCCTCGGAATCTCCACATTCAGTGCCTTTAAATTATTCTCCTTTGCACCCCGGATCTTAATAATCTCCCCCTTCGGGAGCATCTTCACATCTTCCGGGTGCATCTTCGTCCCTTCCGCCATCATTTCTTCCTTCTTCACTTTCATTCTGTATTCTATAC
>OMRN01000381.1 GCA_900313265.1 uncultured Lachnospiraceae bacterium
ACATGGCATATGTTACGGCACAGTTGCATTAGCAATCTTTCAATTGCGGGATGGACGTTGCAGGATATAGCTGAATGGGTAGGTCATGCAGATATTGAAACTACTAAGGAAGTTTACCTTCATTTTCAAAAAGACTGGAAGGATGAGAAAATTAAGAAACTAGACAATATTTGGAATAACAATAAAAGGTTTGTCACATAATTGTCACTTGTTGTATAATAAAACAAGGGTTTCATAGGCTGAAACCCTTGTAAATCCGGACTCGGCGTGACTGGATTCGAACCAGCGACCTCTACGTCCCGAACGTAGCGCTCTACCAAGCTGAGCCACACGCCGTTTTTAAACCAGTGACCTCTACGTCCCGAACGTAGCGGTCTTTATAGGCACATTGTTGATAATAGACGATTTTTTTGGGAATGTCAAGAAGGGAATAACGGAACGTAATGATTAAAAATGTAGTATTTGATCTCGGGAAGGTTTTAGTGGCTTTCGACTGGGATGTTCTGGCACGGGAAATCGGTTTTTCGGAAGAAGAAATCGAAATCTTCAACGAGAAAGTCATCGGGGACCGGTGGGACGAATTCGACCGCGGAGTCATGCCGGAAGAGGAAGTAATCGAATATGTGAAGGAAGCCATCCCAGGCATGGAAGATAAATTCGAAGAACTCTGGCGCCGCGTGGATGAGACTCTCTATGTCTATCCGTATGTGGATGAATGGATAAAGAATCTGAAGGAACGGGGATACGGAATTTATATTCTGTCCAATTTCCCGCCGAGGATTTTCTTAAAAGAAGAAGCGGAAAAATTCCATTTTCTCAAATATGCGGACGGGAAGGTCGTCTCCGGACTTGTGAAAATCATCAAGCCCGATCCGGAAATGTACGAGCTCCTTCTTCGCACCTATGATTTAAAAGCCGAAGAGTGCGTATTCATCGATGACCGGCCGGGTAATATCGAAGGCGCCAAAAATGCGGGACTTCACGGAATCGTTTTTGAATCTTATGAAAAGACAAGCCGGGAACTGGATGAACTGCTGGCGGAATAAAACAATAAGAAACTGAGAAATATTTATGGGAAAAATTTACTGTATTATGGGCAAATCCGCCACGGGGAAGGACACGATTTACAAACGCCTCCTTGCGGATGAAAAACTGAATTTAAAGAAAATCGTCACCTACACCACGCGCCCGATCCGTGCAGGCGAGAAGCCGGGCGAGGAGTATTTTTTCATCGGGGAAGACGATGTAAAGAAGCTCGATGAGGAAGGAAAAATCGTGGAGCTTCGCGCCTACAATACCGTTCACGGAATCTGGAAATACATGACGGTGGCGGATGGGAATATTGATTTAAAAAATAACGATTACCTGATTATCGGAACCCCGGAGTCGTATAAAGGATGCGTGAAATTCTTCGGGCCGGACGTCATGGTTCCGATTCTGATTACGGTGCCGGACGGCGAGCGGCTGCAGCGCGCTTTAAACCGTGAGAAGAAGCAGCAAAATCCCAAATACGAGGAAATGTGCCGGCGTTTTTTATCGGACGCTGCGGATTTTTCCGAGGAGAAACTGAAAGAAGCCGGCATTGAGCACTCTTTCCAAAACGACAATCTTGACGAATGTTATAAAACCATTCTAAAGGAAGTATTCTGAAATGTACGATTTCGGCGCCGTCGTCGGCGAAGAACAGCTGATTAAAAGAATGAAGGGCATAGCGAACGGAGGAACCGTTTCGCATGCTTATATTCTTGTGGGCGAAAAACGCAGCGGAAAAAGCACAATCGCCGGCTGCTTCGCAAAAGCACTGATGTGTGAAAGCGAAGGAAACAAGCCCTGCGGAATGTGTTTATCCTGCCTTCAGGTCGATGAGGGCTCCAATCCCGATGTGCGTTTTTTAGAACACGAGAATCCCGACACCATCGGAATTAACGATATCCGTGAGGGCTTAAACGATGACATCGTGATGAAGCCGTACCGGGGAGAGCGGAAAGTATATATTATCGACGATGCGCAGAATATGACGGTCATGGCGCAGAATGCCCTTTTAAAAACGCTGGAAGAGCCGCCTTCGTATGCAACGATTCTTTTACTTACCACCAAACTCGACAGTCTGCTTCCGACCATCCAGAGCCGCGCGGTGAATCTTCCGGTCCGGCCCGTAAAGCCGGAAACCATGAAAGAATTCCTGATGAGAACGAAACGGATTCCGGACTATCAGGCGGATATCTGCGTTGCCTTTGCCAGAGGAAATATGGGACGGGCGCTCGATTTGTTATCGGACGATGTCTTTGAAGAAAACCGGAACGAAGCGATTACGTTCCTAAAATCTATGGAAAGTGCCGACATGAGCGAGCTTTACGCAAAGGCGGCCGAACTGTCCAAAGACCGCAAGGAAAAGAAGGAAAATGCGGAATCCGGCTCGGAGAAAATCAATGCTTTTTTGGAGTTTATGCTTATCTGGTACCGCGATGCGTTAGTGTACAAGGCCTCGAAAAATACGGAAGGGTTGATTTTCAGGGAGGAAATACAGTATATTAAGAAGGTGTCGAAGGAGATTTCCTATGAAGGCTTTGAGGATATTTTTCTCGCCATCGAAAAAGCAAAGGAAATGATTCGAAACAATGTAAATGCGGAAACCGCGCTTTTGGTGCTTTTTACGGCGCTGAAAAATGCATCCGCAGAATAAAAATATAAGGAAGAATTATGACAAAAGTAGTTGGCGTCCGGTTTAACATGGCCGGAAAAGTATATTATTTTGATCCCTGCGGCGAACAGCCGGTGCGCGGACAGCACGTTATCGTGGAAACCGCAAGGGGAATGGAATACGGTTTTGTTGTCGGTCCCGTCAAGGAAGTGGAAGACAGCGAGATTGTGGCTCCTTTAAAGCCGATTATCCGCGTGGCGACGCCGGAAGACGATGCGCATTATGAGGAAAACCTGGAGAAAAAGAAAGAGGCGCTTGCCATCTGCAAGGAGAAAATCCGCAAGCACGGACTGGAAATGAAATTAGTCGATGCGGAATACACCTTTGACAATAACAAGCTGCTTTTCTATTTTACGGCGGACGGCCGGATCGATTTCCGTGAGCTGGTAAAAGATTTAGCCGGTGTTTTCCGGACCCGTATCGAACTTCGTCAGATTGGTGTGCGCGATGAAATCCGCTTAATGGGCGGAATCGGAATCTGCGGCCGCGTGCTTTGCTGCCACAGCTACTTAACCGATCTTGTTTCCGTATCCATCAAAATGGCAAAGGAACAGAACCTTTCCTTAAATCCGTCAAAAATCTCAGGCGTCTGCGGACGACTGATGTGCTGCTTAAAGAATGAGGAAGAGACCTACGAGGAACTCAACAAGAATCTTCCGGGTGTCGGCGATTATGTTACGGCTGAGGACGGTGCGCACGGAACGGTTCATTCCGTCAACGTATTAAGACAGACGGTTCGTGTCATTGTCGAAAACGGCGATGAAAGAGAAATTAAAGAATATAAGGCTTCCGATTTACAGTTTAAGAAAATGTACCGCAAGGACAAGGCTGCCATGACAGACGAGGACCGTGAAGCGCTGGCGATGTTAGAGCAGATGGAGAAGCAGGACCGTCTGGAGAAAGCGGAGAGAGAGGCAACCCAGGCTGCCGAGCGTGAGGCCAGACAGAAGAGACTCGAAGAAAAGAAAGCCGGGAAAGACAAGAAAAATAACGGCGGAAAGCCGGCGAAGGACAAGAAAGAAAAGAAGGGACCCGGCGCCGTGCCCGAAACCGTGGAGAAAGTAGAAACTCCGAACGGTAAGAACAAGAGACACAAAGGACCGAAGAAAGACAAGGAACTTCATGCTTCCGCGCAGGCCGAGCAGGAAAAGCACAGCAGGAAAGAGCCGGATACGGCGAAGAATAAGGAAACGCCGGCAAACAAACGCGGAAAGAATTCCCGCCACAACGGAAGGGAATACAGAAGTCACAGCAATAAAGATCAGGCATAAAGTAAGGAAGGCTTAGAAGGGATGAAGAAGGAAGAGCTGCTTTTGGAAGGTGAAAGAATCGATTCACTGCAAAGAAACGGCTATGAAATTATCCAGCATCCCGGAAAGTTCTGTTTCGGTATGGATGCCGTGCTTTTATCGGTTTTTGC
>OMRN01000082.1 GCA_900313265.1 uncultured Lachnospiraceae bacterium
GTGCCTGTCACTTTTGGCATCAAAGTGCCTGTCACTTTTAGGCCGAAAGTGACAGGCACCCGAACAGGCACCCGAAAGTTTTAGTTCTGCATTCCGACAGAATAATCGAATATCCCCTGAATGATATCCACAATTTCCATACTGTCTATGATATTCGCGGCTGACATATATGAATAATGCCTCTTTCGTAAATCCAGGAACTTCAGTTGCTCGCAAAGTACAAGCCCTTTCTGATCGGAATGTTCCAGATTATAATGAAGTGCATTGCTTTCCCCCGTATTCACAATCGGGCAGCCGATAATCATTTCTGCCCGGTTAAAAACTTTCGTACTGGCAACAAAAACAGGTGTGGAAATTCCGTCGATTTTAATAATATCTCCCTGATTTAAGCTCATTTACCAGACCTCTCTTCCTTCCGGCTTTCCATAATCGAATTCCCCGGAGTTTTCGAGCGGTTTCCCACTAATCTTTATTCGTTCTTCCAGCGTTTTATGCCGGAAAACCTTGGAAATGACTATGTTTTCATTTTCAATCCGGATATCCAGAACCGTATCTGTCGTAATTCCAAGCTGTGTTAAGAATTCCTTCGGAATGCGGATGCCCTGGCTGTTTCCCCAATTTTTGATTCCTGTTTCCATATGACTAAACCTCGCTTTAAATTTTATAAATATTAAGACAAATGATAAAAGGCAATATGTTTATACAAAGTATATACATATTGCCTCTGCTCTGTCAATAAAAAATGGGTGCCTGTCAGCCTCCCGGTCTTACGCCATAATCACACTTATGAGCAACCCCGTTTTGATCAAAATAAATGAAAAAGAATTCTTCCTCCGATGTCCCGAAAAATCCACGCTGTTTCTCTTTTGACGTGTACCCGCACTTGGTGCTTCTATACAGTCCGGTATCATCTGCTTCTCCGACCGCATAGTCAAATTCTCCGTATTCATCGATTATCTCAGCAGAAGTTTTTCCGATATAGTTATTTGGATTAAACTTCTTACCGCATCCTGATAACATAACGATTACCAGAAACCATAACAAAAGTAATTTCTTCGTATATTTCATAACCATCTTTCCTTTCATATCCGGGTGCCTGTCACTTTTGGTATCAAAGTGCCTGTCACTTTCGGGCCAAAAGTGACAGGCACCTTCAGCAGCACCGTCAAATCATTCTCCGCTTCCGTAGGTTTTCTCGTACCGTTTCTTTGCTTTTGACCAGGGAGCAATCAGATCGTAATCCTGATCATGGACCTCGCAATACGGCATGGTATAGTAATCGTCATCCGCCTCAAACAACGGACGACCGTTTCCGATTATTTTTTCCGCAGTCTCATCTCCCATCGCATCGGTTCCGAGTTTATCATACGCTTCCTTATCTATCTCACAAAGCTGGTAAAATCCACGCCAGCTGCGTTCTGCGGTATAAAGATTTCTTTTGGCATCACGACAGGCTCTCCATCCCTGCCCCATCTTGAAGAAAAGCACATTCTCCCCCGACTCAGCCACATCCTGTCCGGTGGATGCCGCGTTACTCTGCTCAATCATTTTTGCGAACCGGTCAAGTGCCGGATATACCAGTTCCGGATCCGGTTTCATGTATATCTTCTTTAGCGCCTCCGGAGTTTTGGCCATTTCGATAAGTTTCAGCAGAAACTGCCGGTCTTCCGGAAAAGAGGATTTTTTCATCGGCAGATCATCAACATCTATGAAAATATTTACGTCGCTGCAGATAACCATATTGCTTTTTTCCAGGAAAAAGTCGATTAAAACCACCTGGGATTCCGTCATCTCCAGGGAGTCTTTGCCACTCAGGAATAAATCCATAAGCCCCTCCATATCCGAATACGGCAGGGTTATCCATTCTTCCTCCGGTGCGGTTGTATTTTGTCTTATGATTAAGTCCATTTGTTGCTCCTTTATGGGTGCCTGTCACTTTTGGGGTGAAAGTGCCTGTCACTTTTCGCCTCTGGGTGCCTGTCACTTTTGGGTCAAAAGTGCAAAGAGATGCGAAGCATCTTTTGGGCACCCAACATCCGGCATCACCAGTCGCTGTCCCAGTCGGTTCCGCCGGAA
>OMRN01000169.1 GCA_900313265.1 uncultured Lachnospiraceae bacterium
AAAGCTTTCGGAGGAATACAGCGGAAGGGAAGTAAAGGAGGATCCGCTTTCCGAGGAAGAACGAAAAGAAAGAGAGGAAGTGAAAAAACTTCTTGACGAAAATCTTTTCACCTATCATTTCCAGCCTATTGTCCGTTCCGAAGACGGAGAGATTTTTTCCTACGAGGCTCTGATGCGTTCCAATACCGAAACAAAAATTCCTCCGCTTCGGATTATTCATCATGCCAATGCACTCGGCAGGCTTCGTGATGTGGAAAGAGCTACATTCTTAAATGTCCTTTCCATTATGGATGAAAAGAAGACGGTTCTGGATAATCGTAAGATTTTCATAAACAGTATTCCGGGAATCAAATTAAAACCGGAAGATCAGGACAGAATGGATGAACTGTTGCAGAAACATGCCACAAATGTGGTAGTGGAACTGACGGAACAGGCGGAACTCGAAGACGATACGTTAGAGGAATTAAAATCGCATCTTCTCGAACTCGGAACCGGCATCGCCGTTGACGATTACGGTACCGGATATTCCAATGTAAGCAATCTTCTTCGTTATATGCCGAACTGTGTCAAGATTGACCGTTCGCTTCTTTCGGAGATTCAGAATAATACCAAAAAGCAGCATTTTGTCCGTAATATCATTGAGTTCTGCCATGAAAACCAGATTATGGCACTGGCGGAAGGCGTGGAAACCGGGGAAGAACTGCAGACGGTAATTCGTCTGGGAGCCGATCTGATTCAGGGATTCTATGTGGCAAGACCTTCTGCGGATATCGTATCGGACGTAAGCTCGGATATAAAAATGGAAATCAGCCGGTTCTACCGTGAACGTGTGGACGGCTTAAAAGACCAGGTTTATGTGGCGGGAAATATGCCGCGTGTAACGACGAATAATTTAAGCAAGGAAGATAAGACAACGATTCTTGTCGGGGAGAAAGGTTCGGTATACCGCGATTTGTATATTGCCGGAACACCGAATGTAAACAGCGATATTCATATCGAGGTAAAAGAGGGATACTCCGGAATGATTACTCTCGACAATGTTACTTTTTCCAATAAGAAGCAAAGACCGTGCATTCGTATGGCGGATCATGCCGATTTAAGACTTCGTCTGATCGGGGAAAACAAACTTCTCGGCGGAGGAATTTTGGTTCCCGAAAGTTCCACCCTGACGATTGAAGGAGACGGAAACCTTCGAATCCACATGGAAGGAAACGATCTTTTCGGAATCGGAAATGAATTCGGAAAAAAACACGGTTCTCTTGTATTTTATCAGGAAGGCGAAGTAACCATCGAGTCAAACGGAATGAACATGGTGGGAATCGGATCCGAACTCGGCGGCAGCATTCGGATTAATAAAGGAAAATATTCGCTGTATATGTCCGGAAATAAAGGTGTGGGAATCGGGTCGTTTAAGGGCAGTGAAGATCTGCTGATTCATGACTGTGACCTTTATACGGACATCACATTCAGAGAAGGGGTCTGCGTCGGAAGTTTGTATTCCGATATGAAGTTGGAAGCCATGAATGCGCTGTTCCGTTTAAACTGCGGCGGTACAAGAATGGCATTAATCGGTACGGTTGCCGGAAAGAGTGCATACCTGCATATGCATGATCTGGCGGTGCATTTTATCACCCGTTCCGAACTGTGTACGGCTCTCGGAAGCCTGGAGGGCAGTTCAAGAATCGAAGTTGCGGCGATGGCTATCCGCTATAAAGGGGCGGGAAGCGGAACTTATATTTTCGGCGGGACGAATCCCGATACGGTCATTCTTATGGACAGTACGGACTTTAAAGCCCGTATTTCATCCGGATATGTAACACTGGCGCCGAAGGAAAACTGCCGGTGTGAAAGAAGCATTACGGATATACAAATTGACGGGGAGACGGTTGAAAATATCGGGGTATAGAATTTTGCAATAAGAATCAATAAATATTTTAAGGATGAAGCGGTACCGGAAGGTGCCGCTTTTTTTGATTAAAAAGAAATTTTTAAGTAGATTTTAGGTTCGCTTTGTACAATGACCTCAGAAAGCGGGGAAAAAGATATGAATTATCAGGATACATTTAAACGATACGAAATCAAATATCTTATGAGTGCAAAGCAGAAAAAGGAACTGATGCGTTCACTCGGAAAGCGGATGACACTCGACTGTTACGGCAGGACCACTATCCAGAATATCTACTATGATACACCGGACTACAGACTGATTCGTACATCTTTGGAAAAACCGGTCTATAAGGAGAAGTTAAGGCTTCGAAGCTACGGAACAGCGGATGCGGACAAAACGGTCTTCATCGAAATCAAGAAAAAGTATGACGGTGTGGTTTACAAACGAAGAACATCCGCAACGGAGAGGGAAGCAACGGCTTATCTGAATTACGGCATAAAACTACTCGGTCACGAAGACCAGATTTCAAAAGAAATCGAGTACTTTCGAACTTTTTACAAAGG
>OMRN01000321.1 GCA_900313265.1 uncultured Lachnospiraceae bacterium
AGGAACGACGATTCTGACCGAAGTGCCGGAAATGTTCGGAGCAGAGGAAATTCTGATGAACCGGTGTGAAAACGAAGAGCTGTTTCAAAAAACGGTTTGTCTGATTAACGATTTTAAACAATATTTCAAGGAAAACAACCAGACGATTTATGAGAATCCGTCTCCGGGAAACAAGGCAGGCGGGATATCGACGCTGGAAGACAAATCGAACGGATGCACGCAGAAGTCGGGAAGCTCGGCCGTACGCGGGGTGCTGCAATACGGTGAAAAAGTAACGGAAAACGGCTTGAATCTTTTATCCGCACCCGGAAACGATCTCGTGGCATCGACGGCGCTTGCGGCAGCGGGAGCCAACATGGTTTTATTTACAACCGGCAGGGGGACACCCTTTGCATCCCCGGTACCCACCATGAAGATTTCGAGCAACTCGGCACTTGCCGCAAAAAAGAATAATTGGATTGATTTCAATGCGGGAAGCCTTTTGGAAGGCGAAGAGATGAATGCGATGGCGGAACGGCTTTATGACCGGGTACTTGCCGTTGCTTCCGGGGAAAAATTAAAAAGTGAAAAAGCCGGATTTCATGATATGGCGATATTTAAAAAAGGCGTTACTTTGTGACGAAAAATGTAAAAGGAGAAGGACATGGGTAACATTGAAAAAACACGGCAATTTATGGAACAGTACCTGAAGAATTACAGGAATTATAAGGAGTACTGGAATTACGAAGACGGCTGCGTACTGAAAGCTGCCCGTGATTTCTTTGAAACAACCGGCGAGGAGAAATACATTACCTTCATTCTGAATTATTTAAAAGGATGTATTTCGGAAGAGGGCAAAATCACGAACTATGAAGAGGGAAAGTATAACATTGACAGCGTGAATGCGGGGAAATGCCTTTATGCCGCTTACGAATTTACGAAAGAAGATAAATACAGGGGTGCAATTGAACAGATTATGAATCAGGTCCGCAGCCAGCCCCGGACTCAGAGCGGAAATTTCTTCCATAAAAAGATTTATCCGAACCAGATCTGGCTGGACGGACTTTATATGGCTCAGCCGTTCTATACGGAATATGAGACAAAATTTGACAACAAGGAAAAATATGACGATATCGTTTCCCAGTTTAAGAACGTACAGAAGCTTATGCTGAATCGGGAGAAAGGCCTTTGCTATCACGGATATGATGAATCCAAATCCATTTTCTGGGCGGATTCCGAAACCGGATGTTCAAAGAATTTCTGGCTTCGCAGCATGGGATGGTATCTGATGGCAATCATTGACGTGATTGATGCAATGGATTGCGATATTTATGAACAATATCATGCGATGGCGGATATTTTCAGGGAAATGATTCACGGAATTTTAAGGTATCAGGATGAAGAAAGCGGACTGTTTTTCGATGTAATCGATCAGCCGGATGTCGAAGGAAACTATCTTGAAACTTCAGGAAGCGCCATGGTTGCGTATGCCGTATTAAAAGGCTGCAACAGGGGTATTCTTTTAAAGGAAAAATATGAATCCGCCGGCATTCGGATTATGGAAGGACTGATGGAGCGGATGCTCACCGAAAGAGACGGTGAACTTCATCTTGGAGGAATCGTAGCCGTATCCGGACTCGGGCCGGAAAGCAACTTAAGACGGGACGGCAGCGTGGAATACTATCTGTCCGAGCCGGTAGTGGAGGACGATCCGAAAGGCGTCGGCTGTTTCTTCATGGCATTTAACCAGTATCTGATTGCAAAAGAAAGATTTTGAAGCAGGTGAAAAACATGACTCTGACTCTTCTGAAAAAAACAGCAAGATGTGCGGTAATCGAAATTGATGACGGCGGTGATTATTACACCAAAGAAAGCTATATGCTTTTGGTGAACGATCGGAAAATTCCTGCCACGAAAAGCATTACGGTACTGACGGATTTAAAGCCGGGAACAGCATATGTCATTAAAGCGGAATCCGAAAACGGGGATTTTTTAAAGAGCCTGGAATTTGAAACCGATTACGAAAGCGTAACCTTAAACGTAAAAGAGCTGGGAGCATTCGGAGACGGAATACATGATGACAGTATGTTTATCGAGGCGGCAATCATGGCCTGTCCGAAGGACGGAAGAGTGTTGATTCCGAAAGGAGAATACTGTGTCAGCAGCATTTTCTTAAAGAGTAATTTAAATCTTGAAATAGCAAAGGGAGCCGTTCTTAAGTTTATAAAAGAGCGAGGGGTACATCCGTATTATCCCGGTGAGATTCAGACATATGACGAAAAAGACGAAAGATATTTCGGTACCTGGGAAGGAAATCCCAGACCGATGTATGCCGGCGTGATTAACGGTTTTGAAGTTGAGAATGTCTGCATTTTCGGAGAAGGAACGATTGACGGAAATGCCTCTTTTGAAGACTGGTGGAAGAATCCGAAAAAATTAAATACCGCATATCGCCCGAGATGTATTTTCCTAAAGGATTGCAGGAATGTTTCGGTGATGGGAATCTCCGTAAAGGATTCCCCCTGCTGGACGGTACATCCGTACTGGTGCGAGGACATTTCTTTTTACGCTCTTTCCATCCGCAATCCCGAAAATTCCCCGAATACCGACGGAATCAACCCGGAGTCCTGCAAAAACGTAATCATCTGCGGCGTTCATTTTTCTCTCGGGGATGACTGTATTGCGGTAAAAAGCGGAAAAATCTATCTCGGGAAAAAGTACAAAAAACCTTCCGAAAGCATTCTTGTTACAAGATGCCTGATGGAAAACGGGCACGGGGCGGTAACACTCGGAAGTGAAATTGCCGGAGGCGTAAAAAATCTTACCGTAAAGAATTGTATATTTAAGAATACGGACAGAGGTTTAAGAATAAAAACAAGACGGGGACGCGGATCGGACTCGGTGCTGGACGGGATTGTTTTCTCCGACATACGCATGGATTGCGTAAAAACACCATTTACGATTAACAGTTTTTATTTCTGCGATCCTGACGGAAAAACTTCCTATGTTCAGACCAGGGAAGCACTTCCGGTGGATGAACGGACACCGGTAATCGGAAACCTGACATTCAAAAACATTGCAGCCGAAAACTGCAGCGTGGCCGCCATGTACTGTGAGGGACTTCCGGAAGAAAAGGTGGAGAGTATTACACTCGACCATATCCGGATTTCCTTTAAAGACGGGGAATGTAAGCCGGAGGTTCCGATCATGTCTGACGGTGTGGAACTCTGTGCAAAGAAGGGACTTACGATTCGCAACGTAAATAACCTTGTTCTTAAGGATATTATCGTTACGGGATGCGAAGGAGAAATTCTCCTTATGGAAGGGATCAACAATCTGGATTCCTTTCTGTAAGCATAAGACATTAACAATTATAAAGCGGCAAAAAGAATTAAAAATTGACAGAACGGATTATCAGCAGATTTTAAAGCGAAAAAACGTTACAAAACAAAATAAAAAGAAA
>OMRN01000013.1 GCA_900313265.1 uncultured Lachnospiraceae bacterium
ATATTCGTTCCGCATGCGGAGATGCCATGGAGGCGGTACAGATTTACGAGGACAGCGGGGAGGGATTTTCGGAAGAAAAATCCTATCGGGTTTCGGATTTCAGACAGATCGGAAAAAAGATTACACTGTCCTTAAACGTCGGAGAAAACATAAGGAAGCTCAGAATCGATCCCGGCAACAATCCCGCATTTGTGATTGTGGAAACGGCCAGCCTTGACGGTGTGGATTTGCTTCCCGGCATAATGAAAAAAGAAATGATTTCCAAAAGCCATAACGGAAAGAGAATCGGACATGACGGATTTCTGTTTTCCGGTCCGGATCCGCATTTTGAAATCAAAATTCCTTCCGGAAGCGGAGAAAGAGAGCTCATTCTTACGATGACGGTAGATGCGATTTCTCCGGAAGTGGCAGGCAGACTAAACGGATAAAAGGCGGATATGGGTGTATTAAAGGAAGCGGCCAGAAGCGTGCTGATGGCCCCTCGAAAAAAAGAATATAACAAGCGCCTTTCGGATCTGTGCAATTCCTATGACCTGTATTTAAGACAGCAGGAAGAGGAACTGAGAAACAAAGCCCGCGGGGAATGTAAGTATACCGTGGAAGTATGCCCCTTGGAAGAAGGAATTCGAAACGGTAGTGCGGATATTCTGCTCTTCGCCGGTAAGGACGGAGTTCTTTCTCCCACGGCGGAATGGGAAATCGCCAAAGCGTTTGAGGACAATCCGAAGGCGGCGTTACTTTATCCCGATGAGGATACGGTGTTTGCACCGAAGACGGAGTGGGAGGTTTTGCAAAAAAAAGGCGTGCCTCTGTCACGGCGGTCAAATCCCAGATTAAAGCCGGTTTATTCGCCCGAAACTCTGATTTCCTACTTTTATTTCGGAAATGTTTTAGCGGTAAAAAAAGAGGCATTAAAAGAGTTTGATTATATCGGGGGAGAATCCTTATACGATTTTGCCCTTCGCAACATAAAGAATTTTTCCGAAGAAAACTGTATTCATCTGCCGGTTACTTTATACTCGGCATTTCGGGAAGAGGGAGCGTGGCCCCATGCGTTTGATGAAGGGGATTCCTTAAAAAAGGCGGACATTCTGAAAAGCATCGGAATGGAAGTATCGTTTGAGAAAAATGCTTTTTCTCCGGAGTACTATTCCGAAGAGGACAAAAACCGCAGATACCCGGTGTATCCGGCAGGCGGCAGAAGTTTATCCGTTATTATTCCGTCGAAGGACAACCCCGAGGTGCTGATTCGCTGTATCGAATCTCTGAAGATTTCCGGACAGCCCATAGCCGTGCAGGTAATTGTTGTGGACAACGGAAGCAACGACGAGAACAGAAAGAAAGTTGAAGAAGCCGCGGAAAGACTCGGATTTGAATATTATTACGAAAAAGAGGAATTCAATTATTCCAGAATGAATAACAGGGGCGTATCTCATGCAAACGGAGAGCTTTTGTTGTTCTTAAACGACGATATGGAGATGTTATCTCCCGATGCGCTGAGCCGTATGGCAGGGCAGTTTTCCTTAGACGATGTGGGAGCCGTGGGAGCGAAGCTTCTTTATCCGGACAGCAGTACCATCCAGCATATCGGCATTACCAATGCGGTGGACGGACCGGTTCATAAATTTATCGGTAAGGACGATACGGAGCATATGGACTATTTCCGGAATCGTTTCGTACATAACTGCATCGGCGCGACCGGCGCCTGCTTAATGGTAAGAAGTGCAGATTTTGAGACGGTCGGAGGTTTCCGGGAAGATCTTCGGATTGCCTATAACGATGTGGACTTGTGTTTCCGTATTCTGGAGCTTGGCAAGCACTGTGTCATCCGTCCGGACGTGATTTTTTATCATTACGAATCGTTAAGCCGCGGCGCGGATCATATGTCGGAAGAAAAATTACAGCGTCTTTACAAAGAGCGAAAAATGCTTTATACCTTCCATCCGGATTTCTATCATAAGGATCCCTATGAAGGCATGGCAGCAGCGGGAGGCGCGGAGTTATCCTTCGATACCGAAAACAGCTTCTTAAAAAAGAAGCCCGAAGCAGAGTGTCCCCGTCTTACAAAGACGGATTATCACAAATATCCGGAAGGCATCATCGTGCATTTCGACCGGATTGAAAAAGAGGAGTTTCTCCGCTGTGAAGGAGAGGAATTCTATGTGATTCAGGGCTACCATGTAGTGCCCATGATTGACAATATGCGATTTTCCTTCCGCATGGTTTTTGAAGGAAATGGGGGATTTTACGAAATGCCCATGCCGGGGTATCTGAGGATGAATCTCGAGGGAGGCTATCCCGGAGCAACGAATCTGAAGCTTTCCGGATTCTGCAATTTTGTAACGAAAAGCGAGCTTCCGGCCGGAACGTATAAAATCGGCATTTTCGCCGATGACTGTCTGAAGAAACTGTATCTGTACCAGAGAACGGGACAGGAACTGGAAATCGAAACCGAGTGAGTATGATGGACGAAAAA
>OMRN01000109.1 GCA_900313265.1 uncultured Lachnospiraceae bacterium
CAGACCGCATTCTCGTTTGCCAAAGCTGCACTCTCCGCTTCCGCTTTCACCTTTTCCATCTGCTCCACGCGCTTTAAATTCACTTTCACTTTGGCAAGCAGAATCGACAGGCTGTACGGTTTTTTGACATAGTCATCGCCTCCGACGGAAAGAGCAATCAGCACATCATCATCGCTCTGCCTTGCACTGACAAAAAGAATCGGAAGCTGCATTTCTTCTCTCAGCTTCTTGCACACATCAAATCCCGTGCCGTCTCCTAAATTGATATCAAGAAGGATTAAATCCGCCGTATTCTCTTTTAAGAATTCAAAACACTCTGCCCCGCTTTCCACATAGGCGGTCTTTACCTCAAACATGTTGAAGTACTCCGCTGTCATTTTTGCGAGTTCCGTTTCATCATCGACGATTAAGCAGTTGTAGTGCATTTTTTCTCCCTTGGACAAATACGCAATTACTGTAACAATAACTTTATAATTATACCATAAATGCTTACGCATTTACTGTAATAACAGCTTCGCTATTATACCATAAATCTTCCGTAAAATCGAGAATCGCAAATCCCCGGCACCGCGTAAGCAGTGCCGGGAAAAATATTCAAACCGGTTGACCGTATTCGGTATTTGCTTTTATCATTCCGCAATCAGAATCCGGTAGGCTTCGATTTTTTTGATCCTTCTTGACTCAAATACCGCGAAGAGGAAGGAAACCGCAACGATTCCGATTCCGACAATCAACACACCCGGGATGGGAATGGTGAAATTCGCTTTCATGATTCCAAAGGAACTCATCATCATGTTCATGTACGGATTCGCCGCAAAATAGGAAACCACGGAGAATACCAGTACCGATAAAATAATCGGAGGCATGAAGCTTAAGGCCGTCTGCAGAATCAGGTTGTTTGACGTATAACCGATGGCTTTGAGTACGCCGTAGTCCCTGCGTTTCGAATAAAGGAAAGACTTAATCAGCAAAAACAGTACCAGCAGAATCACCGCTGCGGATATCGCACAAACCAGAACCAGCATCAGTGCCGCTATGCTCTTAAAGGTGGTCATGCTTCCTTCGATAACTTCCCAGAAATTCACGGTGCCAACAATATGATCGCCGAACTCTTCGCTGCAGTCATCAAGAACCTTCTGAACGACTTCCTTGTCGTCACAGTCAAAATTGTAAGCTGCCGGTGCGTAGGTAAAATCAATCAGATGCTCTGCTGCCTTTATGGAAAGAAGTGCTTCCTTGCCGTCGTTGTTGGTGGTCTGTAAAAGTCCGGTAATAAGATAGGTGTATTTTTCATCGCCGTATTCGAGTTTGATTTCATCGCCGATTTTATATCCGTATTCTTTTGCGAATTTTCCGCTGACTGCAATTTCATTGTCGTACTCCGGGAATCTTCCGTCATAGATAACATTCTGATTCTTCAGTTTTGACGGCTGATCCATGATATAGGCCCAGAGTTTGTCATCCTCTCCCACATAAAGATAGGTATTCATGATATTCCGGACATTGGTAATATCCGTTCTGTCTTTTAAGAATTCAAGCACTTCTTCTTTTGCCTCGTAATCCGCCGTCACAACTCCTCCGCAGATTTCAAACGAAAGCATATCGAGTTTCGGTGTCCGGTTAAAATTTTCAAACATCAGAAGTGAAATCACACAAAGGAACACGATGACACCGGTTACGATGAAGGTAATGATATTCTGGCGCATGTTTCCGAACATGGTCTTTAATGCCAGGCTGACATTAAGTCCGGTTGCCGCACGGTCTAAAGGGATACGGTTTTTCTTAAAATTGTGTGCTGCCACGCCGTCGCGAAGTGCGATAATCGGATCGATTCCTTTTATTCTGCGAACCGAAAGAATCGTTACCAAAAGGATGTAGAAAACAACTACCGCGAAAGCGATTGCGGTGGGCAGGATGCTGAAAGAAACCTTAAACGGCACGCCCATCTGTACGACTACGAACTGTGCAATGACCGGCATTACCAGGTAGGATAACAAAACGCCGATGGCACTTCCTAAAAC
>OMRN01000093.1 GCA_900313265.1 uncultured Lachnospiraceae bacterium
GGACGAAATTCGGACAGATTATGATTTATATTCTGATTGTAACCCTTCTTTTGGGACTGGCGTGCGCAATTCTCTGCCTGAAGCTGATTCCGAGCATCAAAAGAGGATTCCGTTATGTTACGGAGGCGATTGGCGGTGCGGGACTGATGATGATTGCGTTGCCGCTTATTATGCTTATTGACCGGTTCTATGAGCATCTGAACATCCGGCCGGATTATTTTGCCGATACAATTGCATCCTATGTTCGAAACGGTCTGATTAAATTTATCTTGACCGGCGTGGTGATGCTTGTTATATATATTGTATGTTCCATTGTTTTGTTTTTGAAAAAGAAATAAACATCAGGAAGAACAGCATATGAAAGAAATCCGGATTGAAGCAAAAGTACATAACCTTGAAGAAGTTCAGCAGTTTGTAAATGAGCAGCTTATCGAGCATGGCTGTCCTGCAAAAGTGCGTACGCAGATTAGTATTGCTGTTGAGGAGATTTTTGTTAATATCGCAAGCTACGCATATGATCCCGGAACCGGTGCGGTTCAGATTCAGACCGAAATTGTCTTTAATCCGAGAAAAATCGAGATTTCTTTCACTGACACAGGTGTTCCGTATAATCCGCTTGCGAAGGACGATCCGGACACCACGCTTTCTGCAGAGAGACGTCAGATCGGCGGACTTGGAATTTTCATGGTTAAAAAGAGCATGGACGATATGAAATACGAATATCGCGACGGCAAGAATATTCTGACGATTGAAAAGAAATTTTAGCGCCGGCGTTCCCTGCTTTCGCAGGGCCGCTTGCGGACTTATATTAAAATATAGTACAGTTCGGTGGTTTTACGTATGAAAGTAAGAAAAATCAATGAACCGGATAATAGCGAAATTCTCAGAAAGTGTCTCACACTTCTGGGTTTTTTTGTTGTGTTTGCACTTCTTTGCATTCCGTGCTACTTCCTGATGTCGGCGGGCGCTAAAAGACCGTCGGAAACTGTGACGGAAGAAGTGGAAGAGCCGCAGGCGGCGGGTGAAGGGTCGGGCGGAACCGAAGCACCTGCCGGGAAGACATATACGGCGGGCAGTCCCGGCGGAAAATATTTCACGGCGGATGACGGTTTTGACGACGATTTTGATGATGAATTCGACGAACATGTTCCGAATCCCGATATGTATGATTCGGGGGGCGGTTATCAGCCGAAGGAGACCTTCACGCCGGAAGAAATGCTGTATATGACGTATAAACTGAACGGTTTTGCATTTTTCGGGGGACTGGTTCTGATTCTTATTCTTTACACTGTTTTATTCGAACTGGTGTTAAAGAAGATGTATTATCCGCTGATGCAGGGCGACCGGAACATGCTGATCTACAGCCTGCTTCCTTTGGGATTCGGTGTTTTCTTCCAGATTCTCGAAATTACCTTTATTCCCATGCACATCACCAAAGGTGTTGCATCTTTTGTCGGAATTCCGTGGGAGATTGCATATGTTATTCCGGTATATATGGTGGCACTGACGCTAATCGGTGTATGGCTTGACGTAAATCACAATAAAATGGTATACATCGACGATGATATTTTTCACTATGTGCAGTTCGGAAAAGGATTGACTCCGTTAGTCATCATTCCGGGGCTTTCCCTTCAGACGCTGGAAGGCAAGGGAAATATGCTGGCTCTCCTTCATCGCGTGTATTCGGAGAAATATACGGTTTATATTATGGATAAGCGGGACGAAGTGGCAGAGGATGTGACGCTTGAGGATCTGGCGGAGGATATTTCGGCGGTTATGGACTGTATCGGAGTGGCGCGCGCGAATGTGATCGGCATTTCCATGGGCGGCATGATTGCCCAGTATCTGGCGGTCAATCATCCGGACAAGGTCGGCAAACTGGTTCTGGGCGTTACTTCGTATCAGCTGAATGATTCGATTCGCGAATATGTGAACCATAACATCCTGATGGCCAAGAAGGGTGAGCTGGGAAAACTGCAGGAAGAAAACTTTAGGAAAATGCATACGAGGCAGTATTATTCGAAGCATAAAAAGTGGGTTTCGCTGTTCTCCAAAATCGGGATTCCGAAATCCAATACCCGTTTCATTCATCTGTCACAGTCGATTCTGACGCTCGATATGGAGGAGCGAATTCACGATATTATCAGTCCGGTGCTGGTTTTGGGAGCCGGAGAGGATAAAATCGTCGGGAAAACCGCTGCGGACGATCTGGTGCGCGAACTGAAATGCGAACGATACGTGTATCGCAAACTCGGCCACGGTGTATATGGAGAAGAATCGAAGGATTTTCATGAGAGGATTCTGAGATTTATGGAGAAAGCGTAGGATGGCGCAAGTATAATAGTAAATGATGAGGTGAGATATCCCCCCTCTTTGCCATGTGGAATGGCAGGGAGGGGATTTTTTATCCCCGGGTGCCTCCTTTGCCACGGGTGCCTGTCACTTTTGGACCAAAAGTGACAGGCAC
>OMRN01000044.1 GCA_900313265.1 uncultured Lachnospiraceae bacterium
ACTTTCGCCCTCAAAGTGCCTGTCACTTTTGGTATAAAAGTGACAGGCACCCATCAGCGGACACCCATCAGCGGGCACCCAACAGTTACTCTTCTTCCTTCGCTTCCGCCGCAGTTTTCGCCTCATTAAGCCTTGCGCGGATTCTCTTCGAATAAACTTTGCCTTCCCAAAGGTCCGTCTTCTCGCCCTTCTTCACCGCGATCACGATTAAAATCACCAGAGGGATGGCAAGAACCACAACCGATCCGATGCTGCCTTCCACACCGAAGTTGACGTTATAGAAAAACCCGTTCCTTGCGGATGCGGCATCCAGTTTAAAGAGGGAATATGCGGAAACGATACCGCTGTTGGGCAGTCCGAAGAGGATGCTCTGCGTAAAATTCCACGTGGTATGCATGGCGATTGCCGCCCACAGGCAGTCGAAATCATAAACAAAAAGCGCAAAAATCATTCCGACAATGATAATCTGCAGAACCGAAACAAAGGTAATTCCGGGATTAAAAACATGCATCAACGCAAAAAACGCGGAGTTGAAAATTATGGCCACCCAGGGGGTTTTGTAACGTCTTCTGAGTTTTTGATATATGTAGCTTCTGCAGATAATTTCTTCCGCTCCGGACTGAATGCATATGGCCACTAAGAAAAGAAGCAGAATTCCCGGAGAAAAACTGTTAAACGAAATTTTGATATCGCCCATAAGAACCGACATCAGGATGCACAAACCGTTCGTTCCGAATCCGAGCAGCGCACCGATTAAAATCCATTTTACCGGATTTCTTCCCTTCCCGAACGCAAGCCCCTTCACCATGGGCCGGTTGTATTTGGGAATCAGCACGAATACCGGATACAGAATCCAGAACACAATAAATGTTGCGTACATTGCGACAAACTCTCCGACATCCATGTTTCCGACGATTTTTCCGAAAAAGTAGTTAACCGGAAGAAAGTTTACCGCTAATTCCTCCAAAATGGATCCCACAAACACCAGAATCACACCCAGAATCAGTGCGAACGGCAGACAGTCCGTCCATATTCTCGACGGCCGCAGAATTTTACGAATTCCTGTTTCTTCTTTGTTCATTTTTTAATTCCCCTTTTCTCTAAAAATGAATCAATTATGTAGCGAATGTTAACAATTTATTATATCACGTTTTTTCGTTGAATAATCCCCCTATTATGATAAAATAAACATATATTCCCATCACCACCATGGGGTTATTCGTGTTCTATAAAAAAATGTTTTCCAAAAAAGAATAGTCTCTAAAAGAAAGACTATGAAAAAGTAAAGGGCAACAAACAACCAAAAGCAGCATGGAACAGGAAAAACTTCAAAAATACTATACCATCATGGAAAGGATCACATTTTTAACCTGCGCTCCGGAAGGATTTGACAGGGCTGAATTTGTTACGCTTTTAGGTGAGTTCTGTGAGCTTTTCCGCATTTCAAAGGGTGTAACGGAATTTTATCAGACGCCCCGCTTAGAAGAAGCCGGCGAAGGTGAAGTGTTAATCGATTACGATAACGGCAAAGGGGATATTCCGGTTGTAAAGGTGCGTATCACACCGCCCTCCGGTGTTGTCATAAAAGGTACTCTTTACATGGCCAAAGATGATGAACCGCTTCCCGAAGACGAACTCGACAAAGTAAAAAAAGTATATCTTCTGGTAATCAGTTTCATCGCAAGAAACCGCCTGCAGAATACCATCAGCCGTTTTATTTTTACGGATGAGGACGGATATGCAAACCGCCGTCATCTCATGCATTTTGTCGATCAGAAAATTGCTGACGGACAGCAGTACGGTAATACGGCGGTATGTATCAATTTGAAAAACTTCGGCGCCGTCAACCAGGAAATCGGAAGAAAACTCGGCGACGTGGTATTAAGGAAATATTATGAACATTTAAAGGAACTGGTCGGAGAAGACGGAACCATCTGCCGCTTAGGCGGAGATAACTTCATTCTGTTTTTCAAAAATGAACGCCGGGACTCTGTCATAGAAGCCCTTATGGGTACGCCGGTTGTTTATGATGAAGAGAACAATAAAAAAATAATGGTTTCCGCCAGAGCCGGTGTCTATGTGGCAACCCCCGATATGGGACTTACAAAACCGATGCAGATTATGGACCGGGTTTATCCTGCGATTCAGATTGCCAAACAAAACGGCCTGAATGTCGTCTTTTACGATCAGGCGCTTTTAGAGCGGCGCGAACATGCTGCCAATGTCCGGAAACAGTTTGCGGAAGCCATTGCAAAGCGGGAAATCGTCGCCTACTATCAGCCGAAGGTCGATGTCAAGACCGGAAAAGTCGTCGGCGCGGAAGCCCTCTGCCGGTGGTTCAGAAACGGAAAAATGGTTATGCCCATGGAATTCATTCCGATCCTCGAAATGAACATGGACATCTGCGATCTGGATTTCTATATGTTCGAAACGGTCTGCCGGGACATCAGACGGTGGCTTGACGAGGGACGGGAGGTTCCCCGCGTATCTGTGAATTTTTCCAGAAAACACTTAAGCGATCCGGATCTGCTCGGACATATTCTCGAAATCATCAACCGCTACGAACTGCGGCGCAAATACCTGGAAGTCGAACTGACCGAGACAACTTCGGATGTCGAATTTAATAATTTAAACCGCATCGTAACCGGGCTACACAGAGAAGGAATTTTCACCTCCGTGGACGATTTCGGAAACGGCTATTCCTCGCTGAATCTGATTCGTGCCATCCCGTGGGACGTTGTCAAAATCGACCGTTCCCTGCTTCCGATGGACGGCATGAAGGAGGATGATATCACCAGCCGCATGTACAAACACGTGGTTTCCATGGCAAACGATATCGGGCTCGAGTGCGTGACCGAAGGCGTGGAG
>OMRN01000208.1 GCA_900313265.1 uncultured Lachnospiraceae bacterium
GAGGATGATATCACCAGCCGCATGTACAAACACGTGGTTTCCATGGCAAACGATATCGGGCTCGAGTGCGTGACCGAAGGCGTGGAGACTTTAAAGCAGGTTCAGCTTTTGCAGGATAACAAGTGCCCTATCGCGCAGGGCTTCTATTTCAGCAAGCCCCTGCCGGTCGAAGAATTCGAGAAACTTCTGGGCGGCACACCGTTTGCGGATAAACTAAGTTAAATTCCGGACGAACGGTACCTAAGTTATTTAAGATATTTAATTTATTAAAGTTATTTGGGAACAGGCGAAATTGGACTTTCGCCTGTTTTTTTGTTGGGTGCCTGTCACTTTTACCCTCAAAGTGCCTGTCACTTTTCCCTTTAAGGTGCCTGTCACTTTTGACCCAAAAGTGACAGGCACCCATCCCACATAGTATAATAACTACATGATGCATACCGACCCCGACAAAGTGTGCACAAAAAGTCGGGCCGGAAAACTCCGGGTGTGATTTAATGATTTTAAGCGGAATGAGGTGACCGTTATGAAAGACTGGATTGACGGATTTCAGGCTTCCATTGATTATATCGAGCAAAACCTGACGAAGGAACTGGACATTGAGAAAATTGCAGCCATTGCGGCGCTTTCCCCTTTCTATTACCAGCGCATCTTCGGAGCCATGTGCGGCATGACCGTCGGTGAATACATCCGGGCCCGCCGCATGACACTCTCGGCACAGGAACTGGCCTGCTCCGACTGCAAGGTAATCGACATTGCGATGAAGTACGGCTATGATTCCCCCGACAGTTTTGCAAAAGCCTTCCAGCGCTTTCACGGCATCACCCCGACACAGGCAAGAGAATCGGGGACGAACCTTAAGTCCTTTGCTCCGCTTAAAATCAAAATCACACTGGAGGGCGGAAACATGCTGGATTACAAAATTGTGGAAAAGGCACCTTTTACGGTTGCCGGCATAAAAAAGAGATTTGATTCCGAAACAAGTTACACGGAAATTCCGAAATTCTGGGGCGAGTGGATGTCGGACATGAAAGGTTTAAAGGGAATGTTCGGTATATGTACCGACATGGACGGAAAAACCTTCGACTACTGGATTGCCGATTTATATCTGCCGTGGGCGGATCTTCCGGAAGGCGTAAGCACTTATCAGATTCCCGGCGGACTGTGGGCATTGTTCATGTGCAAAGGGCCCCTGCCGGACAGCATGCAGAAAGTCAATACCGAAATCTGGACGCAGTGGCTTCCTTCCCTGCAGGGTTACACTCTGGCAGGAAACTATTCAATGGAATTTTATCTCCCTCCGGAGAAAAATCCCGCCGATACGGTCAGCTATATCTGCATTCCGTTGAAAAAGCTGTAGTTTTAAAAACATGAGAGGTACGAGTATGAATCAACAAACCGGATTCAGCCTGATGCAACCCATAAAATCAAATCCCGAATACCGCAGACTTCCGGATCACGTGATGCATGATCTCGGTCTGGAGGCCTTTTGCAAGGCTGCCTCGGACGACGACAAAGAACGCCGTCTGATTACAAACGTACTGTCGCAGATAACGGACGACGTGAGTGTCGCTGACTACCGGCGGGCGATTTTTGCGGATATTCTCAATCTCCCTGAACTTCGGACGACCATGATGCAGCTGTTTGAACGGATACAGTTCCTGAAAGATTTTTCCACCATGCACAAGACCTCCGACGAGGAACTCGGATTGTGGCATCTTTTTCACCGCCTCGACGAACTCGACGACTACATCCGGATCGTGGAAACCATGCGGGACTGCCTTTCCGACGAAAGAATTCAGTCCGAAGGGCTGAAAAATCTTAAGGATTACGTTTCCTCTCTTTACGAGGATGCGTGCTTTGCCGAAATGAAGACGGACATCGCCGCACTGAAAATGAAAACATCGGAGGTGCAGAGCGTCACCCTCGGCATCAACGTCAATGAGCGCTTCGAAGCCACCAGCATCGGACTGGTCTCCGTTAACAGGAAGCCGTTTAAGAAATCGAACATCGTCAGCAATTTTGCCGATGCGGTCGCAGCGAAAGATAAAATCCGCGACAACGCGGACTGGGACGGCGATTTGCACTATCAGCTCATCGAAAAAGAGGAAAAGCGCGGCATGATTGAGTATATGAAGGAAGAAGGCGGACTGCTCGGCGCAGCCAGCGTCATCGCCAACGCCACGACCGTAAATCCTTCGGCAGATGATCTTGCGGCCGGCTCAACTTTCTACCTGGATGCCGTGATGAATAAAGTCCTCCGTTCCCTTGTAAAAAAGCTGAGGGATACACTTACCAAATACGCGGACGTGGCAATCATGAATGTTTCCGGACTGGTGCCGGAGTTTCTGTATTACATCCGGTGCGCCGGATTAATAAACCGTTTGATGGAAAAAGGCTGTGTGTTCTGCGAAGCGCAGCCGGAAACGGAGGGTGAAACCTCCATGACGGCGGAAGGCTTCTACAATCTGAAGCTCGCCATGAATATGGAAAATGCAAAAGAGATTGTCCCCAACGATTTGATTTTTGACAAAAATCATACCGTCTATATTCTCACCGGTGCGAACCGCGGCGGAAAAACCACCATCACGCAGGCGGTCGGCCAGCTGTTCGTTCTGGCGCAGGGCGGACTTTTCGTTCCGGCCCAAAGCTTCCGCTATGTTCCCTGCGACTGCGTCTACACGCACTTTCCGGCGGATGAGGACAAGACCATGGATTTGGGAAGACTCGGAGAGGAGTGCGTCCGTTTTAAGGAGATGTTCTCGGCAGCTACCGGCAAAAGCCTCCTGCTTTTAAACGAAACCTTCTCCACCACCTCGTTTGAGGAAGGCTACTACATCGCCAGGGATTCCGTGAAAGCGCTCTTAACCAAAGCAGCGCGGACAATCTACAATACCCATATGCATAAACTCGGAGAGGACGCCGGAGATTTTTCCCTTGAAAACACCGGCGCCGGCGCAGCCTCGTTAATTATGAAAACCGAGGATGGCCGGCGTTCCTTCAAGGTGGCTTTGGCCAGACCGGAGGGCTCATCCTACGCAAAGGATATCGCCGAAAAATACGGTGTGACCTATGAAATGCTCATCGCCTCAGAGTAGGTGCCTGTCACTTTTGACCTTAAAGTGCCTGTCACTTTTGGGTCAAAAGTGACAGGCACCCTTACATTCACTCCACGGTGAAAATCGATTCAAAACCGGTCTGCGCTAAAATTTCCCGGACATTCTCCTTTACTCCGGTCAGCGTCAAACCGTCCTCCGCACTCTTGTGCATGATGAGCAGAACTCTTAATCCCGCCGAGGAAATATACTCAAGCCCCGTGCAGTCGATTTCGATTCTTCGAATCTTGTTTCCTTCCTGAATATTTTCAAAAGCCCTTAATACATCCGGGGCCGAGAGGGTATCGATCCGGCCGTTAAAAATCATGGAAAGGAAATCACCCGCTAATCTGGCGCTGACACTTACCTCGCGGGAACGATATTCTTCCGTCTTTGTCGGCAAATCCGGAATTACCGTAATTTTCCAGTATGCGCAGTTTTCCATCGCCTTTTTCAGGTTTTCGGTCGTCTCGGGACTTTGTCCCGTAAGGTCCGGCATATAGTCGGATACGGTAAGCCTCTCCGCCTTCAGCCCGTACTTTGCCAGAAACTCCATCGCCTTCTTCATGCTCTCCGGAGTCTCCGCTCCCGGATGAATAATCAGGGAGGACTTTCCGATTTCCACATCCGCTTTCTCTTTCACTCTTTGCGAAGAGCTTGCCATCATTTTTAAGAATTCATCTCCGAAAAACAGCCTCGCGGTGAGAACGTACTGCAGCGCCGATTCCGGGTCCGCTACAATCCAGCATCCGCCCTTTTTCTCGAGAATCCGTCTGATATTGTCGCAAAGCACACCGGTCTCCGACTCGGTAAAATACATAAGCAGACCTTCCGTCGTAATACAGAACGGGCCTTCTTTATCTTTCAGTACTTTCTCAAGCGATCCGTAATTGGTTGCATCCACACCCGCGTAGGTGACATTTTTCCGATTGTTTTCTTCAATCAGGGACAGAACAACCGGTTCGGCTTCCAAAATCGTCGCAGGAAGATCCAGCCCCACATAATTCATTCCGCTTCCCGCAAGCTGAATTCCGCGGGGTGTATATCCGCACGGCAGATCAACAATCGTCCGGCAGCCTGCTGCCTTCTCCATTGCTTCCATCGTGCGGTAACGTGTCTCCATCATGGCGAGACTGACCTTTAACTGATCCTCGGAGATCGCCGTCTCGGTTCCGTTCTGTGTCTCGTCTTTTTCCAGCCCCAGTTTTTCCGAAATGGCAATTGCATCCTTATCTCCGATCATCGCCAGCTGATAAAGGCACATCTTCGCCGTATTAAATACCGGGTTTACGCGTTCAAGTATTTTTAAATCCTCTCCGTCCATTTTAAATTCCCTTTCGTATATTATTCAGGTGCCTGTCACTTTCGCCCTCAAAGTGCCTGTCACTTTCGCCCTCAAAGTGCCTGTCACTTTTGCCCTAAAAGTGACAGGCACCCAAGAGGCACCCAAGACTAGATAATTCCGCCGTATTCGTATCCGGCATCTTCGACCGCTGCTTTCATCAGGCTTTCATCCACATCCTTCTCACATTCAATCGTTACGAGGTTCTCCTCATGCGAAGCCACGGCACTTTTAATTCCGTCAATTGCCTCTAATGCCTTCTTAACATGGGCCTCGCAATGCCCACACATCATTCCCGTTACCTTAATCTTCATTTCGTTACCTTCCTTTCCTGTTACTGTTTTATTATCTGTTACCGATTCATTTCCTGCAACAAAATTTCTTTCTCTTCCTTCCTCAACCACAACTACATTCCCCTCAACCGCATTCTTTATTTTCCGGTCGTGTTTCGAGTCGTACACCTTCACCAGATTAAGCCTCAGCGCATTCGAAACCACGCAAAAACTCGAAAGCCCCATGGCCGCGGCCCCGAACATCGGATTTAATTCCCATCCGAAAGCTGCCACATAGCACCCTGCTGCCAGCGGAATGCCGATCACATTATAGAAAAATGCCCAGAATAAATTTTCATGAATATTCCGGATGGTTGCGCGCGAAATCCGAATAGCAGCCGCCACATCACGGATGCTTCCCTTCATCAGGACAATGTCCGCCGCATCGATGGCGATGTCGGTGCCGGCCCCGATGGCGATTCCGATATCCGCGCGGGTAAGCGCCGGCGCATCGTTGATTCCGTCGCCCACCATGGCGGTCTTTCCATGCTCCATCAGCTTTCGGATCACCGCCTCTTTTCCGTCGGGCAAAACGCCCGCAACCACTTCATCCACACCGGCCTGCCGCGCAATGGCCTTCGCCGTAATCTCATTATCGCCGGTCAGCATCACGGTATGAATGCCCATGCCCTTAAGCTCCGCAATTGCCTCTGCGGAATCCTCTTTGATGGTGTCTGCCACGGCAATAAGGCCGATGACTTCGTCCTCTTTCGCAAAAATGACAGGCGTTTTTCCTTCTCCCGCCAGACGGTCAATCTCAGCATTCACCATAGGAGAAATCTCACTTACCAGTCCGGATACAAACCGGCTGTTTCCGCCCGCAAGGCGGATGCCGTCTGCTTCCGCCTTCAGTCCGTTCCCCGGCAGAACTTCAAAATCCGTTGTTTCCTTCCGGACCACGCCCTGTGACTCGCCGTACTCGGCAATCGCTTTCGAAATCGGATGCTCGCTTTTTGCCTCCAGCGAGCAGGCGGCTTCCAGCAATTCTTCCTGCGAGCTGCCTTCCGCCGGACGAACATCCGTCACATGCATGATGCCGGTCGTAATCGTCCCCGTCTTGTCAAGCGCCACGATTTGGATTTTTCCCGCCAGTTCCTGAACCGCAGCCGTTTTGAAAAGAATGCCGGAACGCGCTCCCACACCGTTTCCGACCATGATGGCGACCGGAGTGGCCAGTCCGAGTGCACAGGGACAGCTGATGACAAGCACGGATACCGCCCTTGCCATGGCATAGCCGACCGTCTGCCCGGTAAGGAGCCAGACAATGAACGTTATGAATGC
>OMRN01000036.1 GCA_900313265.1 uncultured Lachnospiraceae bacterium
GAACCGGGAACCGATATGGAGTGGTTCCAGTACTGGAGAGGCTTCTGCCGTGACTGGTTACTGTCCTTAGGTATTAAGGAAGATGAGATGAGACTTCGCGACCATGATCCCGAAGAACTCTGCTTCTATTCGAAGGGAACGACCGATATCGAGTTCTTATTCCCGTTCGGCTGGGGCGAACTTTGGGGTATTGCGGACCGTACCGATTACGACTTAACACAGCATCAGAACGTAAGCAAGCAGGATATGTCTTACTTCGATGATGAGACCAACGAAAGATATATTCCGTATGTTGTGGAGCCTTCACTCGGCGCGGACCGTGTGGTTCTTGCATTCTTATGTGCAGCATACGATGAAGAAAATATCGGAACGGAAGAGAAGCCGGATATGCGTACCGTAATGCATTTCCATCCGGCACTTGCACCCGTAAAAATCGGCGTGCTTCCGCTTTCCAAGAAATTAAATGAGGGTGCGGAGAAGATTTACGCAAAACTTTCGAAGAAATATGTCTGCGAATTCGATGACAGAGGAAACATCGGTAAGAGATACCGTCGTCAGGATGAAATCGGAACGCCATTCTGCGTAACATACGATTTCGATTCCGAAACCGACAACTGCGTAACCGTAAGATTCCGCGATTCCATGGAGCAGGTAAGAATTTCCATTGACGAGCTGGATTCCTTCTTTGCCGATAAGTTTGATTTCTAATACCCGGATACCGCAATTGATGATGCAGACATGCTTCGTAGAATGAACGGATTCGCAAGACTTGCTCGAGCAACCGATTCCCGTCGAAGTATTGCCAAGTGCGATGCGAGCCAATATGTGGGATTCGGTAAAGTATACAGATTGGAAAACAGATATGACAGAATCGGAAATCAGAGAATATATATCCAAGTTAACAGCCAAAATGTACGTAAGCTTCGTACTCTGGATTGTTATTGTCGTGATTCAGTTTTTTGTGGGAATCTGTACGGCGGTATTCTACGGGTATGGAGTGGCAACCCTTTGCCTGATGGTATATAACTTAATCGGCTGTATCCGTTATTACAGGAATATCCAGATCATCAAAAAGTGCCATACGGTATCACAGCTTCAAAGCATTGTGGCATATTTTGAAAATTCGATTCCGGTCTGCTGGGTTTTTATGTTCTTAAATCTGGTACTGGGCGGTGTTATCGGTTTTGTGGGAAATTTATATGATCTGCTTTTGGCATACAGTGTCAGAAAAATCAAAGATAAGCTTTACGAACCGGAGTTATTTAATCAAAAACCTTTTTATGAAGGACGTCCTTATGAAGAGGTTCCGGAGGATAAGCAAAGACCGCTTTACGAAGAGTAACGGTTTTTTATAAAGGCAGATGTCATTGACGAAGAAGATCGGGATAACACCGATGAAAAAGATGAGGAAGCCATCGCAGATTGAAGAAACTCAGGATATTATTAGCGATGAAGATTCTGCTGGGAAGTAAGATCACCCGGATCAACAGGGAGCTGGCATTTCCGGGTAAGGCAAAATAAAACGTAAAGAAACACCAAATGCGGCATTGTTTCAAACCGGAAACGATGCCGCGGTTTTTGCCCGTTAAACTGGGGGAGCGCAGACTATTTTCCGGGAGTTAAGGAAAAAAGCAACGAAGGAAGAAGTAATGAAACTTTACCGTGATATGCCTTTAATGAGTTGAATAAGTGAAATAAACTAAGAATCAAATCACGGAATTACATAAAACCCTAAGACAGGGAGAAGGAAATGAATAATAAGACAGGAATAAAGAATATCACTGAAGGAGAGTAAGTTGAAAGTATCGGATCTGCTTGATAAACGAAGCATTGATGTAAATGCCTCACCGAAATCCAAAAAAGAAGCCATTGAAACGGCAACAGACTTAATTGTGGCCTGCGGTGCCATCCGGGACAGAGAGGCCTTCCGGTCGCTGGTTTTTGCCAGGGAGACAGCCGGTTCCACGGGAATCGGAAAATGCATCGCCATTCCTCACGGAAAAGGAAAATGTGTAATAAAACCCGCACTTGCGGCAATGATTATCAAAAACGGAGTGGATTTTGAATCCGCAGACAACGAAAGAGTGCATATCCTTTTTCTGATTGCGGCTCCGGATACGGAAGATAACAGTGCTCAGGAAGTGATGAGTAAATTAGCCGTGCTTTTGTTGAATGAAGAGTTCTGTCAGAGTATAATGAAGGCTGAAAGCGCGGATGAATTTCTAAAGATTGTTGCTTTGGCGGAAAATAAAGAAAGAATCGGAGATAACGAAACGATGGATAATAATAACCTGATAGCCGTTACGGCATGCCCGACCGGTATTGCACATACGTATATGGCGGCGGAAAGTTTAAAAAAGGCAGCGGAAAGGGAAGGCGCCCTCATCACGATTGAAATGAGAAGTGCGGACAAAGCGGAGAATCCTTTGTCGGACGAAGATATTCAAAATGCATCCTGTGTTATTGTGAGCGCGGATATCGATGTTCCGATGGAACGCTTTATCGGAAAGAAAGTGTTAATCCGGAAAATATCGGACGGAATCAATAAAGCCGATGAACTGGTTGCACTCGCTCTTTCGGGTAATGTGGAAGTCTTAAACGAATACAAGGATGCCGTACCGGAAAAATCCGGAAAAGGAGGATTCCCCAAGCCTTTGATTTTTGTGCTCGGCGGAGTGGCACTGGCCGGACTCGGTTATCTGACATGGTATCTGATTCAGATGATGCATTAAAATTAATAATATCATCAGAATAATAAACAATAATAAAAGCATTCCTGTCAAAAACGAAGGAATGCTTTTTTAATAGATTCCGGGATTTCTTCTGGTTAGGTAGGAATGCCGGATTTCCGAGCGGATATCGTGTTTGATTTTGGAAACCGGTTCTTTGGCGGGCCGGCCGGTATAAAAGCCCTGGATTAAATCCACACCGAGGCCGATGACGGTTCGAAGTTCTTCTACGGTTTCCACACCTTCGGCGAGTACGAGAATATCGTTTTTGCCGGCATAATCGATAATCGAGCTGACAAAGTGGCGTTTCTGTGCGTTGGAATTGATGCCGTTAATCAGCTGGTGATCGATTTTTACATATTTCGGAGTATAGCGGATTAGGTTGTTCACGTTTGAAAAACCGCTGCCGTAATCGTCGAGTGCAATCTCAATCTGAAGAGAAGCGTAGTCGGCTTTTCTTTTGGAAAGGGCGGCATCGGAAAATTCCGACTGCTCGGTATATTCTACCACCAGCTTTCCTCTGTGTCCGGCAAGCCTCTGAAAGATGGCTTTTTCATCTTCTTCGGTAAGCTGATAGGCAGGAAGGGAATTGACGAATACCTTACGGTCTTTAAATGCTTCCGGCTTGCTTTCTACCTGGTTTAGCACACCGTCAAAAGTAATTTTCTCGACATCGTAAAGCCTTCCCAGACGTCCGGCACAGTCTAATATTTCCAAAGGACTTAAATGCGTTTCACTTTCATCGCGCATTAATGCTTCGTAACCGTATATTTCACCGGTATTGGCATAAATGATGGGCTGGAAATAGTAGCAAAGCAGTGCGTGATCCAGAATATCCCTGACCACGTTGCATTTGGCTAAAAGTTCTTCCGTCATTTCCGTTTCGGCACTGCGCTGCATGATTTTCTTGGCATAATTCTTGGCATTGACGGCACGGTTAATTAAGAAATCCAGATTCGGGGCAACTCCAGCCGGGTTTTGGAGCATGCTGTGATGAATGAGTGCACACTGACGTTCTCCGGAGGAATCTTTGAAACTGATTCCTTTTTCGGGAATGCGGGAGATAATCTCATGATATCTTGCCTCGCAGTCGCTGTTAATGATTCCGAGCAGAAATTCATCGTTTGACAGTCTTGCGCAGATTTCATTGTCCGCCGCCATATAGGAGACAAAACGGGCTAAGCTTTCAATCGCCGAATCACCGCCGGCACGGGAGAATTCCTCGTTGATTCCGGATAAATTGTCAAGATCAAAAGCGATGATGGCAACCGAATTGTCCTTATTTAACGAATTTTGGATGAGTTCTTCGAATTTCTCATGGAAACCTTTGTAATTATAAAGACCGGTCTGCTTGTCACGAATCTGATCCGCCTTAATTTGCGAAATCAGGTTGGAAAGAGCACGTTCTCTGTAAAATGCTTCAATTCCCTGGTTGACGTTTCTCATCCAGATCCGGACCGTTTCGGTATATAGTTTTAATGACCGGCCCTGGTTAAATACGACATAACCGAAACAGCGGTCCTCAAAAAACATCGGAAGAAAAATGAAAGTGGTGGGATAGTCCCTTTCTTCAAAAATATCAGGGAACATGATTTTTGAATCAAAAGAACGGTTTAAATCCACGCATCCGACATCCTGATCCGGAAGTTTCTGTCCGACACGGACTACCTGGTTCATGCGGGAGGAATACCCGGTTCTTCTGGCATTTTCACCGATTAAGGCGGCGGGATTTAAGAAATCCTCATTCATGCAGATGCTGAAATGTTCAAAAGGACGAATCTGGTAAGAGTAGGTTGCCAGTGTTTCGAAAAATTTCTCATAGTCGGTCTGGCAGAGCATGTCCTCGGTAATATGATTGAAATCGGAATAGTAACTGACTTCGGAATTGTCGGTTTTCCACTGGCTGCGGTTTAATTTCTTAAACGATGCTTCGAAGTTCTTGCAGCCGCAGCTTCCTCCGATAAGGATTTCCGGCTCTAACGGGATTTCGGGAACCGGTTCACCGCTGATGGCGGAGTGGAGTTTGTAAAAACATATTTTTCCGCACTGGGCGGCCGGGATATTGGCACTGGTTAAGGGAACGGGCGCTGTGCGGCCTTCCTGGCAGGAATCGTAACCGACAACGGCAATGTCTTCCGGAATACGATAGCCGTGTTCGGACAGTCTTGCGGCCAGACCGATGGCCATAATATCACTGGCACAGGCAACGGCTTCGGGCATGTCGTCCGGGTTTTTCAATAGTTCCTCCGCAAAAGCATGTCCGCTGTCGTACCAGTAGTTTCCGTGATAAATCCGGTCTTCACGTATGGGAAGGTTATGATTCTTCATGGCGACACGGTATCCGCTTAAACGCTGGACAGAGTGCGGATGGCCTTCTCGACCGCTAAGGAAAGCAATATCTTTATATCCGTGAACTTCGATTAAATGGTTCATAATCTCGACAATCGGAGAGAAGTGATCCATTAAAACATATTCGAATAAATCATTTTCCTTGTCGACCGTAATTACCGGACCGCCAAAATTTTTCTTGATTTTACGGAAAATCCGCTTTTCCAGACCGGGAGTCTGAAGCGTATCGGTTAAAACCAAAAGACCGTCGAAGTATTCATAGTTAATCAGGGAAAAAATGTTGGAATCACCGATGTTACGAAGCTCGGTCTGCTGGAATTTCTGATACATCGAAAAAATGCATACATCGTAATCTTTGGCGTATGCTTCTTTCAAAAACGCCTGCATGAAGCGTTTTTGCATATTTTCTTCCAGTTGTGCGAGAATGACACCGATGCGTTTTCTCATAAAATCCCCCGGTTTTTCGGTATAAAAACTCAATATATTATACCAAAAATAACCGGGGGATGTATAGATAATTCATGTATAATTTTGGTTAATCGATTACAATCGGACGCATATAGTCAATCTCGCCTTTTGAATTAAATCCGATATACATCATGACGGCGACATCGGTATCGAAATCGGAAGAGACACCGTATCCCTCGCCTTCAAAAAGAGGCGGCAGGATTTTTGTATAATAAGCATTTGCGGAACCGAACTGTTTTACTAAATCATCCATGGTTCCGGGAGTGAAAGAAAAGACATCGTTTTCGCTGTTATATTCATATACAAAATCATCGGCAAAAGGAGCCGCATAGAAATGGGTATCGGGCTCCGGTTTTGATTCGACATCCGTTATTTCAATAATCTGATAAAGAGCACTAACCGGCACCGAACCCGGGGCCCCGACAAATTTCACATACGCGGAAATCGTGGAAGCATAATCATCTTCGGTTACCCCGATTTCAACGGGGGTATTTTCTCCTTCGGGAAGGAACATATAATGAGTCTGAAGCTGCTTATACCAAAGCATGTTTCCGAAATCGCCGAAAGGATAGCGGTGTGCATCGGATACGGCATAGAATCTTCCCTGGGGGAAGGTTTCGTAATACTGAATGAAAGAGGCGAATCCGGAACCGTCGGCAGGTTCGGCTACAGTAAATTTACGAAGCATTTTATAATCCAGAGATTTGGGATCCGTTTCGGCATTGATGGCGGTGCGTTCCGGTTTGCTCTCTGCCATCGAAGAATCGTCGAGTGTGCTGCTGTCGGTATATCTTTTTCCGTCATTCGATACCGGAACGGATATCAGTTCTCCGCCGTTAAAGGAACCCGTATCGGAATCGTAGAAATAAACACTGAATTCGATTTTATCCCCGACACGTGAAAAATAATCCTGAATGATGGGATTTGAACCGGAATCAAAAGGAAGATGGGCTAAAATACAGTAGCTTCCGTCCGAATTATACTGAATGATGAGGTATTCTTCGAAATTATTTAAATCTACCGCAAAATAGACATGCTCATTGTCCATTCCGAGAAACTGGTACATATGATATTCATCGTCGTCTTCCACGGATGCGGCAATTTCGTAAAGCGGTTTTTCGGGATTGGTGGTATTACGTACGGCATATTTTAAATCATATCCGGTGTCGGATTCATAGTTTGAAGTGACAAAAGTGTTTCCGTCCGGAGCAAAGGCTTCCAGCGTACCGTTGCAGATGGCGGTAAATTCTTCGGAGATTAAATCCCTTTGATAAACAACCGGTTTGCCGCCCCAGTCACCGGCCTGGTTCGAAAAAAGAGTATCACCGACAAGATAGAGGGTTCCGTATCCGTTATCCTCGCAAAGCATTTTCGGGGCTTTGTCCGGATTGTCCGGATCGAAAGTATATAGGAAACTTCCGTCATACGGAAAATCGCTAAACGTAAATTC
>OMRN01000048.1 GCA_900313265.1 uncultured Lachnospiraceae bacterium
ATTATCAATTGAAACAATAAGATCGGCAATATTGATATTAAACATACATTTACACTCCCATGTCTTTTAACAGCTGCTTTTCAAGAAAAAAACATTCTTACGACGCATCTTTGCCGTCGGCTTCTTCTCGGGACAACATCTTTTTCAATATTTTTTCGTATAAACGATCCGCTCCTTCAAATACTTTTCTCATCAGCGGATTATTTTCAAGAAGAATCAGACGGATTTTTTCGACCATGGTACATAACAGATAAACGGCCAGAACCACGACCAGATACTGAACAAAGAGAAGCCACACGTTCGATATTTTTTCGGGGTGAAGAATGCTGCGGAAGAACCATTTGGTACTGTATACGTTTAAATGCAGAAGATATACACCGAATGTCGCCGGTGAAAGAAACATTACAATCCGTCCGGCCGCTTTAGAGTGAATCTTCAGATTTTTGAAAAAGCCGAAAAGGAAAACCGCGGCAGAAAGCGTCAGTACAAAATTATACTGATACAGAACACGCGCATAGCTTATGTCTTCCCCTGTCCGATAAACGACCAGTCCCAGTATCGTCTTTACCGCAAAAATCAGAAAGACACTCGCAAAATATCCTCCCAGGCATTTCCCTTTCGACCGTAAATAAGAATAATCCGTCTTACGGACTGCAGCTCCGAAAACATACAAACAGACAAACCAAAGCAGTGAGTATCCGCCACTGATATCTAACCAGTCTTTTAAATAAAAAACGGACGGAAGCAGAGAAAAGAGAGTAAAAAGACAGACACACAAAACCGTCAGACGTACCCGGTTACATTTTTCCAATAAAAGATTCAGAAACGGACTGACAAAAAGAAGCAGAAGATACTTTGTCGCAAACCAGTAGGTTTCGTTCGTAACCGGTAAAAAACTCTTTAAAAGTCCCGGGCCGGAAAAGGAATCCAGTCCGAAACCACAGCAGACAAAATAAATGATTACGGAATATTCCAGAACCTGCAGCCAGATTCGAATCACCCGTCCGGGTTTAAATTTCTTTTCGCACATGAAATATCCGGTCAGCAAAACATAACAGTTTACAGCCGGAATACAGCATGATTCGATAAACCATGCAAGATAAAAACCCGGCGTACCTACCGTAACATTATCCAGATAATTGCTTTTTCCCCAGTAATGAAGAGAAACGATCATAATCATTGCAACGATACGCAGCAATTCAAAATTCGCATCCCTCTTAATTCCGGTTTGCTTTTCTTTCATTGATGACTCCATGCTTATTTTAATCCGGTTCCGTTCACGGACATATTCTGTTTGCTTTCCATGCGTCCGTAAACCATGTAAATATCTGAAGCTATATTGACCAAAACCGAACAAAGCCGTCGGCAAATAAATGTCCTTTAATTACTATAATCTTATTTCCCGGATTATGCAAAAATCTCATTCAGACGAATTCCAGCTTTTCTCTCGGCTTCGATAATACTTGATTCAAATGCATAATTTTCAGGAACATTATTACAGTATAAGGAGCCACTTTTAATCCCGGCTATTATATGCTTAATTAAGTTGTCTGTTTTTATTTGTTTCTTTTCGCTCATAACTGAAAACCATTTTGTTTTCTAATTTTTTTGTTTTCTATCGTTTTTGTTTTTGTTATCACGTCTTTTACGTGCGTTAGGTTCAATAATTGGCGAATCTAAAAGCGCTTGGTTTAATGTAGAATCCGTTGTTTTTAAGGTTTCCTTTTGAATATCTTCATTAATATTTGCTGTTTTTAGCGCCATGCTTGTAGCATCTTCAATTACATTCTTCAAAGTTACAAAAGGATTTTCATTATCTTTCTTATCTAAAGGAAGTATCAAAAGACCTGACAAACAGCACTTTTGGCTTCCAAATCCCTTCAGGTGATGGGAATAATAATGCGGTTAACCTTTGAAAATGCTATATTCTTGATTCCCCTTACACAGTTTTGCACAATTTTGCACAGTAAAACTGAAAATAAAAAACCCGCAAAGCCTTGACTTTACGGAATTTCCGAGAGAGCAGGTGATGGGAATCGAAAGTTTTTTGAAAACCCGCAAACCTAGTAAAATAGGAGGTCTGAGGCTTTTGCATCCTTCAGAACACACCGTAGAACACAGTTTAGGTGATGGGAAAACACGGTTTGGATTTATAAATCAAAGTGCAGATTTGTTCTATTTTTTTCTAAAACCGTAGTTCGATTAACTTCCGGGATAACGCTCTATCGTTCATCCCGACAATCCGAATTTGTCGTCATTTACAATTATCTTCACTCATATTTGCTCTTACTATCCTTTCA
>OMRN01000215.1 GCA_900313265.1 uncultured Lachnospiraceae bacterium
CTGACACAGCAGCGGGAGGAGGTTACGGCATGGATTATCGAAAATTCGGGGAAACGTATTATATTCGAATCGACCGGGACGATGAGGTGATTTCGTCCATTTTGAAAGTATGTGAAAAAGAGCGGATTAAAAGCGCAATTTACAGCGGAATCGGCGGATGCAAAAATGCCGAAATTCAGATTTTTCATCCGGACGAGGGGCGGTTCGAAACGGAAAGCATTTCCGGAATGCTCGAACTGGTTTCCCTGATGGGAAATATCATTTCCGATGAAGAAGGAAACCTCTGCCATCATACGCATGCCATGTTTGCCTATATGGAAAACGGCGAACATAAAACCATCGGAGGGCATTTAAAATCCACGACGGTTTTATATACGGGCGAAATCGAACTTCGTCCGGTTATCGGCGGAACCATCGGCCGTAAGCAGGATGAGGAAACCGGCACGGGATTCTGGAATTTTTAAGAAAAATGTGATAAACTAAATCGGTTAATCTGTTTATTATTACCTATGAAAGAGGTTGGTTATGAGAGTTGGAATGGGATATGATGTTCACCGCCTGTGCGAAGGCCGGGATCTGATTATCGGCGGCGTGAAAATAGAGTATGAGAAAGGGCTTTTAGGACATTCCGATGCGGATGTTCTTCTTCATGCAATCAGCGATGCCCTGCTTGGCGCGGCAGCACTCGGCGATATCGGAAAACACTTTCCCGATACGGATGAGAAATACAAAGGAATTTCCAGTCTGATTCTTCTTAAACATGTGGGAGATTTGCTCGAAACGGAAGGGTATTTTATCAACAATATTGATGCCACGATTATCGCGCAGGCTCCGAAAATGCGTCCTTATATTGATGAAATGAGAAAGAATATTGCAGATACGCTGGGAATGGATATTTCGCAGGTGAATGTGAAAGCCACCACGGAAGAAGGGCTCGGATTTACCGGCTCAGGAGAGGGCATTTCCTCACAGGCTGTCTGCATGATTTCGGAAGCGAATGAGATGGTATCCTATGCGGTAACGCCAAACTGCAGCACCTGCGCAGGATGCAGTAAGGTGTGAGGTGTCGAATATGGAAATTGTTTATCTTGCAGAAGGCGACAATCTGGTTTTTGCCGGCAAGGAAAATTTAGAGACGGTAAGTTCTTTGTATCTTGCTCCGCATTATACGAGCAGGGGAGAGGAACTTTGCGAAATAAAGAATGTTTTTACGAAGGAGAAATTCCGTCGCCGCGGCAACATGGATACGCTGATGAAAGAAGCGTTCCAGTGTATGCAAAGCGAGGGGGAACCGTATACGTTCCTTCGTCCGATGGAAGAGAAGTATTTTATTCCTTACGGATTCGTGGATGTGGAACAGCGGAAAAATTACCGGATTAACGGACTTCGCCTGACAGATGCACTTTTGAAAAATGCGAACGAAACGGACGAGGCGTTTCATCTTTCGGTGAAGGATTCGAAAGAATATGTCATTCGACCGGTAGGTGAAAGTGATGCCGGGAGGACGGCGATTTTTGTAAATGATGCGCTGAAGGAGAAATCCGACTGTTACATCATTCAGTCCGCACACACCATGATGAATATAAAGAGGACCTGCAAAGAAAAGGGCGGCAATCTTTATATGGTGGAATGCGAAAATGAGATTGAATGTATTTTTGCGTATTCGCTCGTAAAGCAGGAAATTATAAACGAAGCGGACGGGAAGAGCACATTGTTCAGTGACAAGAGGCTTTCATTTATGCTTGCCGCCGAGGATTTTAAGACGGAAGATTTATTCCTTGAAGAACCGGATCCGATTGTAACCATGGCGCGGATTATCGATGTGAAATCCATTCTGGGTACGGTCCGATGTCCGAAGGAATTCGTGATGGCGTTAAAAATATACGATGAGCGGATTGTGGAAAACGCCGGTTTATATATTCTTCACTGCGGTCCGATGGGCGGGAATCTTTCCGCCGTCAAAATCGGGGATTCGGAAATGAAGAATGCCGAAGGAGAGCGGCTGTCCGCGGAAGGCGAGATTACCATCGAAAATCTGGCGCGTTTTCTGTTCGGATTTAAGAAAGCGGAAGATTGTTTTAAGATTTACGTAAAATCCAGGGAAGAAGAGATTTGCGGAAACCTGAATGAATTAAAATGTATCGAAAAACCTTATTTTATTTGTGAATAAAGGAAAACAGAGAGAGGTAGAAAATGCAGATTTACAACACACTTACGAAAAGCAAACAGACTTTTAAACCTTTAGAGGAAGGGAAGGTAAAAATGTATGTATGCGGTCCGACCGTATATAATTTAATTCACATCGGAAATGCACGTCCGATGATGGTTTTTGATACGGTCAGAAGATACATGGAATACAAAGGATACGAAGTAAACTATGTTTCGAACTTCACCGATGTGGACGATAAAATCATCAAGGCCGCAAACGAAGAAGGTGTGGACCCTTCCGTCATCAGTGAACGTTACATCGAAGAATGCAAAAAAGACATGGCATCTTTGAATGTAAAACCCGCAACCACACATCCGAAGGCAACTGAGGAAATCGACGGAATGCTTGCCATGATTCAGACCCTGATTGACAAGGGATATGCTTATGTGGCAAAGGACGGAACCGTTTATTACAGCACGCGTAAATTCAAAGATTACGGAAAACTTTCCCATAAAAATTTAGACGATTTACAGGGCGGCATGAGAGCACTTTTAGTATCCGGTGAGGATCAGAAGGAAGATCCGCTGGATTTCGTTCTATGGAAGCCGAAGAAGGAAGGAGAGCCGTTCTGGGTATCCCCTTGGTGCGAAGGTCGTCCCGGCTGGCATATCGAATGCTCGGTTATGAGCCGCAAATACTTAGGCGAGGAAATCGATATTCATGCGGGCGGCGAAGATCTGATTTTCCCTCATCATGAAAATGAAATCGCGCAGAGTGAGGCCGCAAACGGAAAGCCTTTTGCGAAATACTGGATGCACAATGCGTTCTTAAATATCGACAATAAGAAGATGTCCAAGTCTCTCGGCAATTTCTTTACCGTGCGTGATATTCTGGAAAAATACGATGCCCAGGTTCTGCGCTTCTTTATGCTTTCCGCGCACTACCGCAGCCAGCTGAATTTCAGTGCGGACTTGATGGAAGCTGCGAAGAATTCGTTGGAGAGAATTTTAACGGCAGCAGACCGCGCC
>OMRN01000273.1 GCA_900313265.1 uncultured Lachnospiraceae bacterium
AGACTTCACAAAAGAAAAATTATTATCCCAGCTTGGAAAAGGGGGAACGAAACGGATTGAGTACCGTCTTATGATAGACGGAAAACCCGTTTATCATGCGCTTCGGTTAATTCATTCCGCAAGCGAAGTCGATGATTATTTCGTGCTTGGGGTCCAGAACATTGACTCGGAATACAGAATACGTCAGGAAGCCATACGGATGGAAAAGGAGAGCGAGATTTTCAACCGTATTGCGGAAGGGCTCGCTTACCACTATGACCGTCTGTATTATGTGGAAATCGAAAGCGGTCATTATTTCGAACTTGCCGGTATGAAATCGATGGAAGGACTGTGGGATAAGGATTCCGGTGATGATTTCTTTGCTTTGTACAATACAACGTTCCGGTTCATCGTTTATGAGGAAGACCGTGACCGGATGGAAGTGTTTGCCGGAAAAGATTATCTTCTTTATGCTCTGTCGAATCAGAAAATGTGTGCCGCGGCATTCCGCTATTATGACAGTGAGAAAAATATCCACCACTGCCGAGTATCGGTGGTGTTATCCTATGACCGGGCACATTTCATTGTCGGATTTTCCAATATCGATGAAGAAGCGAAAAAAGAAACAGAACATCTTCAGGCGCTGAAGCTTGCCAATGAAATGGCCAAGCGTGACGAACTGACGGGAATCAAGAATAAAACCGCGTATCATGAACTGGAAGAGGAGTTTGAAGATAAAATCCGCAGCGGCTTTGCGGAACCGTTTGCGGTTGTGGTATGCGATATTAATGACTTAAAGCAGATTAATGACCGGAAGGGGCATAAAGCCGGAGACGAATATATCCGTGCGGCCAGCCGGATGATTTGTGCGGCATTCTCACACAGTCCGGTTTTCAGAATCGGCGGGGATGAATTTACGGTTATATTAACCGGTGTTGACTTCAATGAACGGGATGAACTGTTAAACTCGATTCGTACACAGGTAATTAACAATATTAATGCCGGAACCGGTCCGGTTGTGGCCGTCGGTATGGCCGAATATGTGAACGGAACGGACCAAAAGGTTTCCGAAGTTTTTGAACGTGCCGATTCCTTAATGTATGAAAATAAGAGCAATTTAAAAGAGCAGAAGATTTTAAAGGACAGCTATTCCGAGCAGGATAAAGAAATCATACTGATTCCGGAAGACCGAAAGACAAAGCTGGATACCCTCTTTAAGATGATTTCGATTGTGGCGGAGGGAACCTATGTGTATCTCTGCGATATGAAATACGATTATTCCCGCTGGTCAAAAACAGCTGTGGAGACGTTCGGACTGCCAAGCGAATATATGTATCAGGCAGGAGACATCTGGGAAGAAAGAATTCATCCGGAAGACAGGGAGAGTTATCATATCGGTATTGTCGAAATTTTTGTCGGAAATGCCATGGGACATGATATGCAGTACCGTGTCAGAAGGGTGAACGGGGAATATGATGTATGCACCTGCCGTGGATATGTCGTAAAAGATTTAAACGGCGAGCCTGATTATTTTGCCGGGGCAATCCGCAATCACGGAGCACAGGGAAATGTGGACACGCTTACCGGACTTCGTAACCAGTACGGATTCTTCGATGATTTGCAGAATTATATGAGTACCAACAAGCCGGTGAATGTCTTCCTTGTCGGAATTAACAAGTTTTCCGAAGTAAACGAAGTATACGGGTATCGTTTCGGAAATAAGGTATTACAGAAATTTGCCCGTGTACTGTTCGAATATGTCGGTAATACCGGTGTTGTTTACCGTTTGGACGGAACCCGGTTCGCGATTATTACGAGTACGTATTCCACGCGTGAAATTATGGTCGAATATGAGAAATTCCGCTATTATATCCGCGGAAAATTCTTTGTGGAAGAACGTAGTATTCCGCTGGAACTCAGCGGTGCGGCCATCCGGGTGGACAGTTTCGATATCGATCATCAGACGGTATATGCCTGCTTGTGTTTTGCCTTTGAAGAATCAAAGAAGAAACGGAAAGGCGATTTCGTCGAATTTTACAATGACTTAAATTCCGACAACCGTGACCGTATTGAAAGGCTGAACGTGATCCGCAGCTCCGTAACGAGAGACTTTGACGGATTTTACCTTGTTTATCAGCCGGTGGTGGATGCCGAAACGGAGAAAGTCATCGGAGCGGAAGCGCTGCTTCGCTGGAAGAATGAAAAGTACGGAGTGGTTCCGCCCGATCATTTCATTCCGGTTTTGGAACTGGATCCGCTTTTCCCGAGTCTCGGAAAATGGATTTTGCAAACTGCCCTGACGGATGCAAAGAAGATACTGGAAGAATATCCGGATTTCCTGATTCATGTGAATCTGTCCTATACGCAGATTGAGAAACCCGATTTTGCGGACATGGTGAATTCGCTTCTTGACGAAACCGGTTTTCCGGCGAATCATCTGGTACTGGAAGTTACGGAACGATGCCGCCTCCTCGACATGGGTCTATTGAAGAACGTAATCGTGAACTTAAAAGGCACGGGAATATTGGTTGCGCTTGATGATTTCGGAACCGGATTTGCATCCATCGGTCTGATAAAATACCTTCCGTTTGACATCATCAAGATTGACAGAGGTTTTGTCATGAAAATCGAGGAAGATGAAACCGAAAGAGAACTGATTAAGCATTTTACCGCTATAGCATCCACATTCCATGCACAGGTCTGTGTAGAGGGAGTGGAAACTGCTGGAATGGGGGATATTTTAAGACGCTATTCGGTGGAAAGTTTCCAGGGATATTTTTATTCCAAACCGGTGCCGTATGAAGATTTAAAGAAGTATATTTTTAAAGAGTGAAAAGGTGCCTGTCACTTTTGGACCAAAAGTGACAGGCACCATTCTCTTAGTGGAACCGGTGGGATTCGAACCCATGACCTCTGCGTTGCGAACGCAGCGCTCTCCCAGCTGAGCTACGATCCCGCATTCGTGATTCGGGCAAACCGAACATTAAAATAATAGGACCAAACGGCAAAAAAGTCAATGATAAGGCTTGACTTTTCGCAAAAAGAGTGGTATTTTACGAAGGTAACATAGAGATGATGATTTAGGTGGGCTTCAAAAGAGCCCACCTCTTTTATGCACTATACGGAGCAAAGCAATGACCAAACGTGAGGCATATGAATCGAAAACGGAAGAAATCTTAAAGCCGATTGCCGAAGAAAACGGAGTAGAGATTTACGATGTTGAATTTGTCAAAGAAGCAGGGGAGTATTATCTTCGTGCCTATATCGACAAAGAAGGCGGCGTTACGAT
>OMRN01000059.1 GCA_900313265.1 uncultured Lachnospiraceae bacterium
TTTTCGAAGAAAATGTGGTTTTAATCACGAAGTGATTATTACAGCATTTTCGAAGAAAATGTGGTAGAATAAAGTATGGGTTGATTTACTGAAAGAGGGGGTGTTACAAATGCTTGAAAATGTACAATATTTAATCCGGCCGGAGAAGGAAGAAGAAAAAACCAGACTGAAAGCGGAGCAGGAAAAACTCGCTGCCCTTCAGATGAAATTAAAGGAACATAAGGTTCCCGTTTTAGTTCTTTTTGAAGGCTGGGGCAGCGCCGGCAAAGGAACCTTAATCGGTGAGGTAATTCACAATATCGATCCGCGATTTTTCAAGGTGGCAACCTTTACCACACGTACCGAAGAGGAGAAAAGATATCCCTTCCTTCACCGTTATTTTGCCACCATTCCGGAAGCCGGAAAATTCCGTTTCTTAGACTCCGGATGGATGGATGAAGTTACAAAGGGTGTCATTGAAAAAGAGCTCGACGAAGCGGAATACAAGAAACGCATCGAAAGCATCCGCCGTTTTGAAAGATCGCTTACCGACAACGGATATGTCGTTTTGAAATTTTTCCTGCATATTTCGGAAAAAGAGCAGAAAAAGCGTCTTGACGGACTGGAGGAATCCAAGGATACCAAATGGCGTGTCGGCAAATTCGACCGTTATCAGAACAAACACTACGATGAATGTGCGGCCGTTTATGAGAAATATTTCGAAGATACCATCACTCCGACGGCACCCTGGTATATCATCGATGCCAAATCCCGCAAATGGGCGGAGCTGCAGATTCTCGAAACCATGAACCAGGCCATAGAAACGGCTTTGCAGAACGCTTCTTTGTCCGTTCCCATTCCGCAGAATTCCTTCCCTCTTGCCAAATGCGAGAAACTTGCGGATATTTCCTTAAAAGATAAATCACTGACGGAAGAAGAATACCGCGAGAAACTGCAGAGTCTGCAGGCCGAATTAAAAGAACTGCATAACCGTTTATACAAAAAACGCATTCCGGTCATCATCGCATACGAAGGCTGGGACGCGGCCGGCAAGGGCGGAAACATTAAGAGAATTACCGAAAGCCTCGATCCACGCGGCTTCGAAGTTCATCCGATTGCCTCTCCCGAACCTCATGAGAAAGCCAGACATTTCTTGTGGCGTTTCTGGACAAGGCTTCCGAAAACCGGACATATTGCAATTTTTGACCGTACCTGGTACGGACGCGTAATGGTCGAACGTCTGGAAGGTTTCTGCTCCGAAAACGACTGGAAGCGTGCCTATAATGAAATTAACGAATTCGAAAAAGAGCTGCATGACGGCGGAGCCGTAATCATCAAATTCTGGGTTCAGATTGATAAAGATACACAGCTCGAGCGTTTCACAGAGCGTCAGAACACACCGGAAAAACAGTGGAAAATCACGGATGAGGACTGGCGTAACCGTGAAAAATGGGATCAGTACGAAGAAGCCGTCAACGAAATGATTGCCAAGACCAATACCGTTTATGCACCGTGGCATATCCTTGAAAGTGTGGATAAAAAATATGCCAGAATCAAAGCACTTCAAATCGTGGTTGAGGAATTAAAGAAAGTATTGTAATGCTTCCATGATGTCGGAAGGTTTTCAGCCAATATAATCATGCAGGATATAAATCGAGCAGGGAAGAAAAATGCCGGGAAAAGCTCCCGGCATTTTTTTCGTCAATTCAAAATCCAAAATATTGACATTTTAATTGTACTGTGTTACTTTAAAGCAGCAAAGCGTAACACTTTAAAGTGCTAAATTATTTTGCTTTGGAGGAGATGTCATGAAAATTGTACTGACAATACTGCTTCTGGTATTTTTCTTTGCGACAATGATCGGTGTCGGCTTCTATACCAGAAAAAAGGCAACGGACGTTAACGGATTCGTTTTGGGCGGTCGAAGCGTAGGTCCCTGGCTTACGGCTTTTGCATTCGGAACGTCCTATTTCTCGGCCGTTATTTTCGTAGGTTACGCCGGACAGTTCGGATGGAACTTCGGTTTATCGAGTACCTGGGCAGGTCTCGGAAACGCATTCATCGGTTCTTTACTTGCCTGGAATATTTTAGGAAGAAGAACCCGTGTCATGACCCAGCATTATGATGCAAAAACCATGCCGGATTTCTTCGGAAAAAGATTTAATTCCAATAAACTGAAAGTTGCTGCTTCCATTATTGTATTTATCTTTTTAATTCCGTACACCGCATCTTTATATAACGGTCTTTCAAGTCTTTTCGGTCTTGTTTTTGACATTCCCTACTGGGTAGTAATTCTTGTTATGGCCATTCTTACCGGAATTTACGTTATTGTCGGCGGATATATGGCAACCGCGATTAACGATTTCATTCAGGGAATCATCATGTTATTCGGTATTGCCGCCGTTATTATTTCCGTCGTTTTACAAAACGGCGGTCTGGTTCAGTCCATGAAAGCTCTTTCTTTGGTAAGCGGAGATGCCGGCTGGACAGGCGCATATTCCTCCTTCTTAGGACCGGATCCCTTAGCTCTTCTTTTTGTAGTAATCCTTACATCTTTAGGTACCTGGGGACTTCCTCAGATGGTCGGCAAGTTCTATGCCATTAAGAGTGAAAACGATATTCATAAAGGAACCGTTATTTCCACGATTTTTGCGATTATCGTTGCGGGCGGCTGCTATTTCTTAGGCGGTTTCGGACGTCTCTATGCCGATAATCCCAACGTACTTTATAACCCCGCAAACGGAAAACCGTTATTTGATACCATCGTTCCGGCGATGCTTTCAACCCTGCCGGATATCGTTATTTCCATCGTAATCGTGCTGGTGCTTTCCGCTTCCATGTCGACACTGTCTTCACTGGTTCTGACCTCCAGCTCAACCTTCACTCTTGATGTTATCAAACCGCTTTCGAAAAACGGCATGAACGACAAAAAACAGGTCTTCACCATGAGAGTGTTTATCGTATTCTTCATTCTGGTTTCCGCGATTCTTGCCGTAATTAAGGATTCACATCCTTCCGTAACCTTTATTGCGCAGATGATGGGTGTTTCATGGGGAGCTTTGGCCGGAGCATTTTTGGCACCGTTCTTATATTCCCTGTATTCGAAGAAAATCACAAAATATGCTGCCATCGTATGCTTCGTTTGGGGTTGCGGTATCGCTGTCTTCCAGATGATCGTATCCTTAGTACCTGCCATCGATCCCGCAAGTTTCGGTCCTTTCTTCGGATATATCTTCAAATCATCCATCAACTCCGGTGTGGTTGCCATGCTCGGCGGTCTGGTTATTGTCCCGATTGTCAGCATGATTACAAAGAAGCCGGATGAAAAGATTGTAAACGATGCATTCGCTTCTTACGAAAGAACCATTACCGTTAAGGTCAGCGAAAGCCTCGGTGATGATGAGGAAGAGGGAAGCATTGAACAATAAAGAAAATAAGTAACTAAGCAACCGATAAGAGACAGAATAGAAACAATAACAGCATTCGCAAAAAA
>OMRN01000156.1 GCA_900313265.1 uncultured Lachnospiraceae bacterium
GCAAAAGCCGCCGACAGCACTCTTCTTCCGACCGAATCGAATTCCACCGTAACATAAACGGAACCGTCACGGTCCTCCATTTCGCTTACCGTGCCTTCTCCGAACTTCACGTGAGAGACCCTGTCACCGACTGCATAGTCCAGTTTATCCGAAGTGATTGCTCCGTTTAAAGAACTTCCCTTCGTCAGATTTGAAAGGCTCTTTGTCGCCGCAAAAGGCTTCTTATCCGGTTCCACATCTCTTCTCGGCGTAGGCGCTTTCGGTTTCACATATCCACTTCCGGAACGCGAAATCGGAATAAACGAATCATCGAATCCGCCGAATGACGGTGTTCTTTTCCTCGGCATGTTTCCTTCAATCAGTTCGTCGGGAATTTCCCGGACAAACTGGCTGACGGGATTATTGACCGCATTGCCGCGCATCATACGAAAAGATGCCGCCGTAAGTGTCAAATCGTCCTTGGCTCTGGTCATGCCCACATAGGCAAGCCTTCGCTCCTCTTCCATTTCTTCCTCACCGGCAAAAATCGTAGCCTCTCCGGGAAACAATCCCTCTTCCATGCCGGCGATATATACATGTTCGAATTCCAGTCCTTTTGCCGCATGCAGCGTCATCAAAAGAACTTTGTCATTATCACTTGATACATTATCGATATCCGCAACCAGCGAAACTTCGTTTAAGAAATCGGTCAGTGTCGGACCGTATTCGCTCTCCGGATTCTCAGTTGCAAATCTTTCTTCATAAACAGCTGCTTTGGAGATAAATTCGTCCAGGTTCTGGATTCGTTCTTTATCGTCATCATCATTCGAAATCCGAAGATCCTCCAGATAACCGGACTCGTTTAATACATCGTCAATCAGTTCCGGCAAATCGTCATAGAAATCCCGGTCCGAATTTCTCCGACGAAGCCGTTCAATCATCTCCGCAAAGTCCGCGAATTTTCCTGCTGCCTTTCCAAGCCCCGGCACACGGTCTGCATGTGCGATTGCTTCATATAACGAAATCTCGTTATTGGATGCGTAGATTCGCACTTTTTCCAGACTCGTGGCACCGATTCCCCTCTTGGGAACATTGATGATTCGTGCAACGGCCAGGTCGTCGTTTCCGTTATCAATCGTCTTTAAATAGGCTAAAATATCCTTGATTTCTTTTCTTCCGTAGAAATTCTGTCCGCCGACGATCTGATAGACAATATTCTCATAAAGAAAACGTTCCTCCAGTTCACGTGACTGTGCATTGGTCCGGTATAAAACGGCACATTCCTTATACGTCGTTTCCTTCCGTCTTACCTTTCTTGCAATGTCATCTGCAATAAACTGCGCCTCCTCCTTCTGCGAGGGAAGAAGACGGAAATGGACCTTGTGTCCGGCGCCTCGGTCCGTCCATAACGACTTGGATTTGCGGTTCATGTTATTGGCGATTACCGCATTGGCCGCATCCAGAATAAACTGTGTGGAGCGGTAATTCTGCTCCAGTTTGATGACCTTTGCCTCGGGATAATTTTTCTCGAAATCGAGAATATTATGAATATTGGCCCCTCTGAATTTATAGATGGACTGATCGTCATCGCCTACGACGCAGAGATTATGATGTCTCTCGGCAAGCAGGCGGATTAACTCAAACTGGGCCGTATTGGTGTCCTGATATTCATCCACATGAATATAATGAAAACGGTTCTGATAGGTGGCAAGCACGTCCGGATAAAGCTGAAAAAGCTTAACACAGTTGACAATCAGATCGTCAAAATCCATGGCGTTGTTTTTCTTCAGTTCTTCCTGATAGGCATGATAAAGCGATGCGATTTTTGCCTCGACATAATCATTTCCCACCATCTTATCATATTCGGACGGCGAAATCAGTTCGTCTTTATTCGAGGAAATAACGCCCAAAACCGTCTTTTCTTTCATCCTCTTCGGATCGATTCCGTGAAGTTTGAAAAGATTCTTCATGACCGTCTTCTGATCATCGGCATCGTAAATGGAAAAATTGTTATCATAGCCGAGTTTATCCGCGAATCTTCTTAGAATCCGCACGCAGGTGGAGTGAAAGGTCGCTACCCAGATGCTGTCTCCGCCGTATCCGACGGTATTTTCCACGCGGCTTTTCATCTCTCCCGCTGCCTTATTCGTGAATGTAATGGCAAGAATATGAAAAGGACTTACCCCGTGGTCAATCAGATTGGCGATACGATAGGTAAGTGTCCTTGTCTTTCCGCTCCCGGCGCCGGCAAGGATTAAAACCGGTCCTTCCAGCGTCTCGGCAGCTTCAAGTTGTTTTGGATTCAAATATTTTTCTAAATGCATTCTTTATTCCGTTCTTAATCAAACTGCAGATTTCTTATTCCGTCGGAACCGGCTCTTCATTCGCAGATTCTTCTTTGGTCACGGTTGCTTCTTCAACCGGTGCGGCTTCTTCGGTCGGATTCGCTTTTTCTTCTGCAGACTCCTCATTTTCCGTTTCTTCTTCCGCTGCCTCTTTTGCGGCTGCAGCTCTTTCTGCTGCGGAATCCTCGGCCGCTCTTTTTAAGGCTTCTCTGGAAGCAATCTTGGCCTCTCTGGCTTCTTCCGGCGTGTCCGCATAAACCGGATCGATGACATTATTCTTCACCATGTTTCTCATGGCAAGGTAATGGTCTCCGCTTCTCCAGCCCTGGTCCACCGAACCCGAACCGCTGGTTACGATACGGCAGTCCGGATAAATCTCGCGAAGTTCCTGAAGCTGTTCATACGGAATATGCGTTCCGTAAATCCATAACTTCTGTAAATGCGGAAGATTCTTGATATACTCCGTGCTTTCCACCGGATTGTAGCAGAAATTCAAATCCTCCAGTTCGGTTAAATACTGAAGCGAACTGATATCCTGCACATCGTTTGCAAAAAACTCAAAATAACGAAGTTTCGTGCAGTATTTTACATCCGTAATATTTTTCAGTCTTCTGGAACTGCCGTCCGAAGGATAGTTTTCCACGATGATGAGAATTTTCAGATTCGGCATATATTTAAGAAAACTCATATCCGAAACGCAGCAGTGGCCGAAATCCAGCGCCACCATATCATTACAGTACTTGAAGTATTTCATATCCTCATTGTAAAGTCTCCGGCTGTCGTTATAACCGATTAATGTGGAGAATCCTACGGTATCGGTGGGAATCGTATAGTATCTCGTCTTGATATTCCAGATGATTCTTGTGTCCGGATGGGCATCCTGAAGTTCCGAATACTCATCATTCGTCAGATTTGTATCCTTCATGTTGATTTCACGAAGATCCGTCATGGAATCTAAGAATCCCGCTACATCCAGTTCCGAGCAGTCAATTCCGGAAACATCAAGATATCTCGCATTGGACATCGCCTTGAAATCACCGAGATAAACTTCTTTTGCGGCAGGCTTCGGCTCTTCCTTCACTTCTTCCGAAACATCTTCCGAAGCCGTTTCTTCGCTGCTCTCGGCCAGAATTTCCTCAGAAGCTTCTTCGGACGGCATTTCAACTACTTCTGTAGTCGGATTTACATCCGGCACCTCCGATGAAAATGCATCCAGCTGGCATCCTGCCATACTGATTACCATAACCGTACTAATTAAAATCATCCACTGTTTTCTTTTCATTTCCCTATCCCCGTTCGTTAAAACGATTATCATTCCCCTTATTTAAGTTACCATGTCCCCGGTGCATTCCGCTCCGGGGACATTTCATTACATTTCGAATCCGGCCTCAAAAGCTTTCTTGTTAATCTCTACGGTCTTTGCCGGTACTGTTTTTTCGATTACCGCAAGCCAGTCTTCCTTCTTAAAATCCATATGCTTTGCTGCAACACCGACAATAATTGTATTGAAAACTCTGGTATTTCCGAGCTTCTTTGCTTCCTCCATGGCATCCAGCGAAAGCACTTTATATTTTTCGGAAAGTTTTTCGATAATGCCTTCCGGATATTCCGCCGCACCGGTTACAACCGTCATGGGATCGATTCTCTGATCGTTTACGATTAAGACCCCGTCCGGTTTTAAGAAATGTGCATAACGCAGTGCTTCAAGTCTTTCGAAGGCAATTAATACATCCGCACAGCCTTCTTCCACAATCGGCTCATTTACCTTGTCTCCGTAACGAACAAAAGTTACTACGGAACCGCCTCTTTGTGCCATTCCGTGCACTTCCGAAAGTTTTACGTCATATCCGTTCATCGTAATGATACCGCCGAGAATACGGCTGGTCAAAAGCGTTCCCTGTCCGCCTACGCCGACTATCATAATACTCTTTGTTTTCATCTCTACACCTCCCTTGACTCGATGGCGCCGAACTTGCAGCGGCTTTCGCAAAGACCGCAGCCGTTACACATCGACTCATCGATGCGAATGGTTCCGTCGGGATTTTTGGTAAGCGCCGGACAGCCGGGCTTTAAGCACATGCCGCATTTCTTACATTTGTCGGAAAGTGCATAGCATTTCTTATGGGATATGTTTGTTTTAAGAAGCGCACAAGGAGCCTGCGAAATAATGACGGAAACCGCATCTCTTGCCACTTCTTCCTTTATCGTCGCTTTTAATTTCTCGGTATCGAATGCGTTTACAACGCTGACATATTCAACACCAAGCGCATGACAGAGATCTACCAAATCAACCGCATAGGTTGCTTCGCCGGATAAGGTTTTTCCGGTCGCCGCATGGTCCTGATGTCCGGTCATTCCGGTTGTGGAGTTATCCATGATGATAACCGTTCCGGTGGACTTGTTGTAAACCATGTTCAGTAAGGAATTGATACCGGTATGAAGGAAAGTGGAATCGCCGATTAAGGCAACCCAGTTCTTGATGTATTCCTTTCCTTTTGCCTTTTCCATACCGTGAAGTGTGGAAATCGAAGATCCCATGCAGACCGTGGTATCAATGACGTTAAGCGGTGCTACGGCACCTAATGTATAGCAGCCGATATCTCCGGCGCCGTGAATTTTTAACTCGTTTAATACCGTGAAAGTGCTTCTGTGCGGGCAGCCCGGACAGAGAATCGGAGGACGTGCGGGAACCTTTGCGGGTTCTTCGGTCTTTACTTCTTCTCCGAGAATGGCTTTCCGTAACATGTTGGCACTGTACTCACCCTGGATGGTCAGAATATCTTTTCCGTGGCAGGCAATGCCCATGGCTTTTACCTGTTCTTCGATTAAAGGCTCCAGCTCTTCTACAATGTAGAGTGTATCTACTTTAGCCGCGAAATCGGCAATCAGTTTCTTCGGAAGGGGGTGAACCAGACCGAGTTTTAAAATGGATGCGTCCGGAAGTGCTTCTTCCACATACTGGTACGGAATACCGGATGTGATGACACCGATTTTGGTATCTTTCATAATCACTTTATTGTAAGATGCCGTGTTCGCATCTTCAGACATATCGTTTAATCTTTTTTCAACGAAGACGTGACGTCCCTTGGCCATGGCCGGCATCATAACGTTCTTCGGAACGCTTCTCTCATACGGTTTGTCTTCCACTTCCACACGGTCGCAAAGTTCAACCACACCCTGGGAATGTGCCAGTCTTGTCGTGGTACGAATCATAATGGGACAATCGTATTTTTCCGATAATTCAAAAGCGAGTTTGGTAAAATCCTTTGCTTCCTGGGAATCGGAAGGCTCGAGTACAGGCACCTGCGCTACTCTTGCCACACATCTGGAATCCTGCTCATTCTGGGAAGAATAAAGTCCCGGATCATCGGCTGCCACCAGCACCAGTCCGCCGTTTACCCCGATGTAGGATACGGTATACAAGGGATCGGATGCAACATTTACGCCAACCATTTTCATGGATGCAAGCGCTCTGACGCCGCTGATTGAAGCTCCGATTGCCACCTCCATTGCTACTTTTTCATTGGGAGACCATTCGGCATAAACGCCGTCGTATTTTACGATGTTTTCGCTGATCTCCGTGCTGGGCGTTCCGGGATATGCGGCAGATACCTTTACGCCTGCTTCCCACGCACCTCTGGCAATCGCTTCATTGCCGAGCATGATTTTCTTTTCCACGTTTTTATCCTTCCTTTCGAATTTTTTATCCGGACACTTTCGAATCCGTACTTTGCCCACCGGGGGCATTCATAAAAATGAGTGAGACTGTAAGCCGGGTTCTGTCGTGAATGATCATCTATCTAGGAGACATGTTGCCATGCCCCTCAAGCAACCTACCTGAAAGCTAACCGGGCCGGATCATCGCTTTCTGCTTGGTCTTGCTTCGGATGGGGTTTGCACAGCCACGCATGTTACCACACGTGCGGTAGTCTCTTACACTGCCATTCCACCCTTACCGCTTGCGCGGCGGTTTCTTTTCTGTTGCACTTTCCTTAGGGTCACCCCCACCGGACGTTATCCGGCATCCTGCCCTGTGAAGCCCGGACTTTCCTCTCCCGCACGAATGCGGCAGCGATCATTCATCTCACTCATAAATATCCATGCATTTAAGCCCGTTAACCTTTTAATTATAATGTTTTGGCGGCTTCGAATCAATAAAAATCGTCATTTAAATCCGGTTTTTCACGTTTTTTCCGTTTTTTTATCAACGTTTTGTGATAATTAATTATCGCTTTTTGAATATTTTTTATCGTTTATCGTTAAATAATTATTGACAAACATATTTCATGGTGATACGATACAGTTGTCGAAAGGAAAATCGGTCCGGCCAATCGATTTTTCCCGTCAAAGAAACAAATGCTTCCGGGAAACCGGACTTAAATACAAAGGAGAAAATCATGAACGAAGAAAATACCAAATTACAGAAAGTTGTTAAAAGCTGCAAGGCAGCAAAAATCGTATCCACCATTCTGTTTTTCGCAGCCATGGTCGGCTGCACCATCAGCCTGATTACCGGAATTGTGATGATTGCGAACCATGAAAATTTTGATGAACAGATGAACCGGGCCGTTGCGGAAGGCAAAGTCATTACCCAGCCCGGCGGCGGATTTAAATTAAATGTCGGGCCCTTCCAGGTGGCGGAAATCGATAAGCCGGTTGTTTCCGAATCCGGTCATCCTCTCTCCGACAACCTCAACTCCGATATTCCCGCACTGCAGCAGTTTATCGATAAAAACGGGGATTCCTACAGTGTGCTTTACGGATTCTACCTGCTTTTCATTTCCTTTATGATCGCGGTACTGACCGTTGCCATGTCTTTATTACGCAGTGTGTTCGACATTATCTTAAAAGAAGGCAATCCGTTCGCGGATAAAGTGGTAAAAAGAATCCTGGTTTCGATGATTTTTGTTTCCGTCGTACTGGCATTTACCGCCGGAATCGGCTTCGGCGTTTTAGGCGGATTCCTAAGCTGGGTAATCTATACGATTCTCGATTACGGCCGGTCCTTAAAGACCTTATCGGATGAGACATTATAAGGAGGTACGCTTATGGGACAGATTATATTAAGACTGGACCGCGTCATGGCGGACCGGAAGATGTCACTCAATGACCTGTCGGAAAAGGTCGGCGTATCGAACGTGAACCTTTCCAAGATGAAAAACGGAAAAATCTCTGCCATCCGCTTCTCCACTTTGGAGGCAATCTGCGAAGC
>OMRN01000116.1 GCA_900313265.1 uncultured Lachnospiraceae bacterium
ATATCCACGCTGAACGATTATCACGCAAGCAGAAGCATCTCCTGTACGCTGACATTATCCGCGGACCGCAATCATATTGTGGCAACCAATGCCGGTGACAACTCCGTCGCGATTTTTAAAATAGAAGAAAATACCGGTATGCTTGAGAGGATTCTCTGCCTGCCAATCAGCGGTTCCTATCCGAAGGATGCACTGCTTTATCCCGACAACCGTCATTTGGTCAGCTTAAATCACGAAAGCGGAACGATGACGTTTTTTGCGACAGACCTGGAAAAAGGACTGATTTACATGTCCTCGAAGGAAATAAAAATCGACCATCCGAACTGCATCATCATGATTCCGGTGGAAGGATAAATGAACGGAACATTTACAATCACAAAAACAGAGGGCCGGGCGAAACGCGGAAAATTCGAAACGGTTCACGGAACCATCGAGACGCCTGTTTTTATGAATGTCGGTACGGTCGGAGCCATCAAAGGAGCGGTTTCCACCGAGGATCTTGAGCGAATCGGCACACAGGTGGAACTTTCCAACACGTATCACCTCCATGTCAGACCCGGAGATGAAATCATAAAAGAGCTGGGCGGACTGCATAAATTCATGTCGTGGAACAAACCGATCCTTACCGATTCGGGCGGATTTCAGGTTTTTTCCCTGGCCGGACTTCGAAAGATTAAGGAAGAAGGTGTCACCTTTCAGTCCCATATCGACGGAAGAAAAATCTTCATGGGGCCGGAAGAGAGCATGCAGATTCAGTCCAATCTCGGATCCACCATAGCAATGGCTTTTGACGAATGCCCTTCAAGCCGTGCGGAGCGCTCTTATGTAGAAGCTTCCGTTGAGCGTACGACGCGCTGGTTAATCCGCTGCAGGGCAAAAATGGAAGAGTTAAACGCATCTGACGATACCATCAATAAAAACCAGCTTTTGTTCGGGATCAATCAGGGTGCGGTTTTTCCGGATATCCGCATCGAACACGCAAAAAGAATTTCCGAGCTGGACCTTCCGGGATATGCCATCGGCGGACTTGCTGTCGGTGAAACGCACGAGGAAATGTATGATATTATCGAACAGACCGTGCCGTATCTTCCGGACAACAAACCGGTATATTTAATGGGTGTCGGCACGCCGGCGAATATACTCGAAGCCGTAGAGCGCGGGGTTGATTTTTTTGACTGCGTGTATCCGTCAAGAAACGCCAGACATGCGCATTTATATACAAACTTCGGAAAAATCAATCTGCTGAATGCTCAGTATGAAAAGGATTCCCGGCCAATTGAAGAAGGCTGCGGCTGTCCGACCTGCCAAAGATATTCCAGAGCGTATATCAGACATCTTTTAAAGGCGAAGGAAATGCTCGGAATGCGGCTTTGCGTCATGCATAATCTTTATTTCTACAACAGGCTTACCGAAGAAATCCGGGATGCGCTTGACGAAGGAAGATTTGCGGAGTATAAGAAACAAAAGCTTGAGCGCATGAATGCCGAATAGCATTTTTGCCGTACCGGGTATTTGACCGTTAAGGTCACCAAAAATCAAAAAGCGAAAGTATTAAGCAAAATGCTTTATGTATTGGGGATATTAAAGCATTTGCAAGGAGATAAAAGTCATGTTGAATTACTTACTTACACAAGGCGGCGGAGGACTTTCTTCCCTGTTCGGTTCGAGCAGCGGAATTGTAATGACGGTTATTTATGTCGTTGCTTTTATCGCAATCATCTATTTTCTGATGATTCGTCCTTCCCAGAAGCAGCAAAAAGAAGCAAAGTCCATGCAGGAATCCATGGAAGTGGGCGATTTAATCGTCACAACAAGCGGATTTTACGGTGAAATCATCGACGTTTCCGAAGATGATATCATTGTTGAATTCGGAAGCAACAAAAACTGCCGCATTCCGATGAAAAAAAGTGCGGTAGCCGAACTGGAAAAGAAGAACAGTTAATTGCGTTTAAGAACACCTAAGGTGTTAAAAACGGAGGCGAGATGAACAAAAAAGCTATTACAGGACCGGTTATAGCTGTATTGGGGATACTTGTTCTTGCATTCTTCCTTTACACGGGTGTGGTTTTCCATTATTTCGGAAAGTTTGGGTATGGAACGGTCGTTAACGGAATCAATTTTTCCGGAAAAACGACGGATGAAATGAAGGAACAGCTGGAAAATGCTTATGCTTATAAGCAGATTATTGTTGTGGACAAAAACGGTGATGATTATGTCATTCCGATGGATTCCATCGGTTTTACCGTGGATTATTCGGGAGCGGTCGATGATTTCAAAAAATCATACAATCCGTTTTCCTGGGGTATAAATGTCATTAAGCATAAAGAATTCGTGCTGACCCCGGATACGAATTTCGACTGGAATCTGTTAGAAGAAAAACTTGCCGATGCCCCTTTCATGACAGAGGAAAAGCTTTATAATTCCGAAAATACCATTTCCATTGTCATGACCGATGACAAAGGCTATCAGATTGATGACCGTACCAAAGACCTGATCCACATTGACAAGGCGGTGGAATGCGTCGGACAGGCGGTTGCCATGTGCGAACCCGAGATTAATCTGTGGGATGCCGGATGTTACGAATCCATCGATAATGCCGAACTTGAAAACAGTATTCATGTGATGTATGACAAAATCAATAATTTCCAGTCATTCCGCATGATTTACGAATTCCCGGAAGGAGACGAACTTCTGGATTCATCGGTAACATCGAACTGGATTACGCTTGATGAAAACGGAAATTTTGCCACCGATGAGGAAGGCAATCTGATTTTAAACCAGCAGGCAGTCAAAGATTATGTGGCAGACCTGGCACTTCGACACGATACCAAGGGATGTGACCGTACCTTTATTTCGACAAGCGGCAAAGAGATTCATTTTGACAAAAGCAAGGTTCTTTACGGTACCACCATCGATCAGGATGCGGAAGTAAAAGCGTTAATCGAAGCCGTGTCAAACGGTGAAAAAGGAATCAAACGCGAGCCCTATTATATTTCCAAAGCATTCAGTTCCGGTGACGACGATGTCGGAAATACCTATATCGAAATCAATTTAACCGAGCAGCATCTTTATTACTACAAACATGGCGAACTCTTCATGGAATCGGATTTCGTTTCCGGCAACCTGGCAAGAGGATTCGCAACACCACAGCTTTTTGCCTATGTGCGTAACAAAGGAAAGAACATCACCTTAATCGGTGAAGGATACGAGAGTTTCGTATATTACTGGATGGG
>OMRN01000068.1 GCA_900313265.1 uncultured Lachnospiraceae bacterium
AATGAAGAACTTATAAAAATGGCAAAGAGGGAGCATATTGATTTGGAAAAATACAGGAAATAGCAGTCAAAATGAAACCTAAGTCAAAAAGTGACAGGCACTTTAACGGCAAAAGTGACAGGCACCCAATAATCATGTTATTGGTGAAAATGTACAGAAAATATGATAATTGAGCGGAAAATGTGTTATAATTTTCCATATTGTGATTCGGTGATACGGATATCACAATGAGCAAAACATTAAAGGAGAAGGAACTTCTGTCCGGAATGCGGAGCAAAAAGACCACTGGGAAAATGATTGGAGCAATTTAAGTGAAACAGCAAAAAGTGAAAGGAATAAAATTATCTCCTGTGCGGGCAATACCGGCCAGCTTCTTTATTACGATAGCGGTCGGTGCACTTCTTTTATGGCTTCCGTTTTCATCCGCACCGGGATGTCATACCGATTTTGTAACAGCGCTGTTTACCGCGACAACTTCCGTATGTGTTACCGGTCTGGTTGTTGTGGATACGTATGCGAACTGGAGTCTTTTCGGACATATTGTCATTCTTTTGCTGATTCAGATTGGGGGCTTAGGAATGATTACCGTTGCTTCCGGCATCATGGTTTTAGCCCACCGGAAATTCTCATTAACCGACCGCATTCTTTTAAGGGATGCCTTTAACTTAAATTCGAATTCAAAACTTTTGTCGTTTTTACTGCGTGTGGTAAAGGGAACGTTTCTTGTGGAAGGAATCGGAGCGGCACTTTATGCCATCGTTTTTATCCCGGAATTCGGCATAATTAAGGGTATATGGATTTCCGTGTTTACTTCCGTATCCGCATTCTGCAATGCCGGAATGGATATCATCGGACCGGACAGTCTGACGAAATATTCGGACAATCCCATCGTTATGACGGTTACGATGCTTGTAATTATTTTTGGCGGAATCGGATTCGTTGTCTGGTTTGATATTTTAGAAAGAGTGAAAGAAGGAGTGAAGAAGCACTTTACTCCCATTACGATTATCAAACGGCTTTCCGAGCATTCCAAACTTGTCATTTCGTTTACGCTGTTTTTGATTATCAGCGGAACGATACTTTTTCTGCTTTTTGAATTTGGCAATTCCGATACCATCGGAGACATGAATTTCGGCGGAAAAATCGTAAACTGCCTGTTTGAGTCGGTAACACTGAGAACGGCCGGATTCGCCACCATTCCGCAGCAGAATCTTACCGGAGCATCCTGTGTGATTGCTTATATTCTTATGTTTATCGGAGGATCACCGATCGGTACCGCAGGCGGTGTGAAAACGTCAACATTTTTCTTAATGATTCTGAATGCCAGATCCTATTTAAAGAAAGAAAATGACAAAGTGATTTTTAACCGGAGAGTGTCCGAGGAATCCTTAAGAAAAGCTTCGGCGGTGATTTTTATCAGTGCGGGAACGGTGCTGTTTTTAACGATACTGCTTGTCATTGCCAATCCGATTTTGTTGGAGGATGCACTCTTTGAAATCTTCAGTGCGTGCGGGACGGTCGGTTTATCCAGAGGCCTGACGCCGTCGCTTACAACAGTGGGAAGAGTGATTGTGATTCTTGCCATGTATTTGGGACGTATCGGACCGATATCACTGGTTGCGCTGTTTACAAGGAACAGTTCGGAATCAAATAATATACAATATTCGGAAGGCAGTTTTTATGTCGGCTGACGATAGTGGAAGGTATAAGATGAAACAGTCGGACCGGAAGAAGGTTCGATGACGGAAAGGATGGAATATGAAAAATTCAATTGCGGTTTTAGGACTCGGGAAATACGGACGTTCTCTTGCGAAAACGCTTTATGACCTCGGTGTGGATGTGCTTGTGGCAGACATGGATGAGAAGGTCATCCGTGATATGTCATCGAAAGTTACGGCAGCGGTCTGCACGGATTTAAGCAATGAGGATGATGTTCTTGCACTGGGACTTCAGAACATGGACATCGTGATTGTCTGCATGGGTGGGAACCTTGCCGCCAGTGTCACCTGTATTACCATTGCAAAAGAGAAGGGTGTAAAAACCGTTATTGCAAAAGCATCGACTCCGCGAATGAAGAATGTATTACGTCGTGTCGGCGCCGACAAGGTCATCGATCCGGAGCAGGAAGGCGGTATCCGCAGCGCGCAGATTCTGGCGTCACAACATATTCATGAGTATTACGAACTGGGTGAAAATCTCTGCATGATCGAGATGCAGCCGATGAGTTCATGGATCGGAAAGAATCTTATCGAACTGGAATTGCGGAAAAATTATAACATGAATGTTGCGGCCGTAAAGAAGCCGCACGGAAAATGGTATTTCGTAAATCCTTCCGCAAAACTCGAAGACGATGATTTACTGATGTGCATCATCGAAAAGAAAGATGTAAACAAAGTTAAGTAAAAATGAAATGATGTAAAAATTCCGTAATATATTGACGCAAAGCGCAGATGGAATTAAAATGGTAACAAGTAATGATAAGAATCATCATGATTTTTTGAATGGTTACGATCTGTAAAAGGAGGATAAATAAGATGGCAGACGAAAAGAAACCCGTAGAAAAAAAGGCTGTAGCAAAGAAGCCTGCAGAGAAGAAAGCAGCGGTTAAAAAAGCTGTAAAGACAGTAGCAGCAGCAAAGACCGCAAAGAAAGCAGCAGGCAAGGCAGTTAAAACCGCAGCTGTTGCAAAGGCAGCTTCTACCGCAGCAAAGAAACTCGGAAATATTTATTTTGAGTTTGACGGACAGCAGATTGATCTTAAGGCGATTAAGAAGAAAGCGGAATTACTCGGCGGCGATGTATATGTAGTTATCGCAGAGAAGAAGATTTACGATACCGCAGGAAATTCTGTAGATTTAATCTAATTGTCAATATTAAAACGATAACGAACAGGTCATCGATTTTTCGGTGGCCTGTTTTTTCGTGCAATAAGAGACGGGTTTGGTTTAAGGGCATGAAATTTCGCAAAAGACAAAAATCGCAGGTGGAAGTTTGCTCTTAAATTTGGTATAATAATTTCGTATGTTGTTGGGGGATTTTTCGGTATGAATTATACCGGAAAAATGTTTATACTTTCGGTATAAACAAAAGGAGAGAAGGGAAAAAACTTATGGACGGTAATGAAAATTTTAAACCCTATATACCG
>OMRN01000034.1 GCA_900313265.1 uncultured Lachnospiraceae bacterium
ATATCCTCGATACGGATTCTCTCCGCCGTCGCTTTCGCCGGAAGGCTGTTCTTATCTTCTTTTAACTGCCCGATATATTTTACCAGCCTTCGCTGGTTTTCAAGACCGCTTAAATGATAGAGATAATCCGCTTTCGAATCAAAAAAATTCGCATAATTTATCTCCACATGAGAACCGCCCAGAATGATAGCCGTCTCCGGGTTCCATTTTTTTATCACCTCGCAGTAGCGGTAAATCAGTTTCTGCTGCGTGATATAACCCGTAATACAGACAATATCCGGCTTTTCCCTATTCAGTTTTCCCCGAAGGGAAATTGTCTCATACCTTCTGTCATAAATGACCGCCTCATGTCCGTCCGCCGTAAAAACCGTATACAGATATTCCATCTCGAGCGGCTCGTGATCGACTAAAAAGGTATAACTGAAAATTCCCACCGGTTCCGGTTTTATTAAGAGTATTTTCATCCGTACTATTCCTGTACATCCACACCCGTGTTCCTGTACCTTTTGTTAAACATATGCGTAAGTCCCGCCCAGTAAATCCGCGGGTAGTTTACATAATATAGAAAATCATACTCTATTTTAAATAAAAGCATCGGCATATTGGCCGGTTTCATAAGTACGCTGGTTCCTCCCGTACGCTTGTATTCATAGCGGTACAGCCGGTCCTTGTTTTCTTCGTAAACCGGCGTTCCCTTAAACGGAATCAGAATACTGAAAAGAACCCAGATTAACTTTTCCTTTTTGATGAATTTATTCAGGTTCATGAAATCTTTGTGGGTAAAATCGTAATTGATGACAAAAAGACCCACGCAGACCATATTGAAATCCCTGAGAATCCTTACGGCACGCTTATTTAATTCCACGCTGGAGTGCTTGTTATATTCTTCAAGACGATCATCTTCCACGGCCTCGAGGCCGACCAACATATCACGAAAGCCCGCCTTATATATAAGCGGCATGATATCCTCACAAGCACAGATGCTGTCCGCTCTCGCAAAAATCATAAACGTTTTCCGGATTCCTTTTGCCAGGATTTTCTCACAGAATTCCAAAACCCTTTTCCTGTTTACTAAAAAATCGTCGTCGATGATAAAAATCTTATCATTGTCGATGGACTCGATTTCGGCGATGACATCATCCACCGCACGCTCTTTATAGGTGCAGCTGTTGAACTGTCTTGAGATACAGAACTTGCAGTTCTGCGGACAGGAAAATGCCGTCTTCATCATCGAAAAACAGCCTTTGGCCAGCACACGGTATTTCGACCGGTTCTCGTAAAAAATGCTCCGGTCCGGCAGAATTCCGTAATCGCTGATCGGTGCACATTTCGGATTCGTAAACCATTCGCCGTTACTTTTTCCGGCAAAGCCGCTGCAGTTTTTTACGACGTTTTCGTCAAAATCGTTACGGATGGCTTCCCTGAACGAATCCAGGCCGTTATCGTAACTGATATAATCAATATCATCCAGCATAAAATCCGTATAATTGATGGTAACCTCGGGGCCTCCGACCATAATCTTAATCTCCGGTCTTGCCGCTTTTAATTTATGCAGAAGTTTTAATGCATATCCGGCCGTATGCGACATGATGGAAAAACCCGCAATTGTAATTTTATTCTCATCAACCACGCGAAGCAGTCTTTGAAAACGACCGACGGGGCTTTCGATGCTCTCATCGTAAATGAGCCCCTCACGTCCTTCCGCTTTTACGCAGGCAATCAGATACTCAAGTCCGAGCGGTTCGAGACTGGCCACACGCTTATCGTAATGTACACGAACAAACATATATCTCTGTGTCATTAAAACCACCCTTTCCTCTTCGTATCATATCCCGTTTTAAAAAGCGTCCGCACCATAATTTTCGGATAGGTCAGCACGTGAATCCAGTAATACCGAAGCATGTATTCAAAGGACGACATGTTCGTCGGTTTTAAGGTAATATGCGTCCCGTCTAACCGCCAGGATTTGAAATTGATTACCTTATCCTTGTATTCATCATAAGCATCCGTTCCCTTATACGGTGTGAAAATTCCGAAAACCACCCATAACAGATTATTGTCTTTGATAAACTTCATCAGTTTCCGGTAATCTTCCCTTGTTGCCGTATAATTGATGACAAAAAGCCCGTCACAGACAATCCCCGCATCATGAAGATTCTTAATGGCCATGATGTTGTCATTTTTCGATGTCTGCTTGTTGTATTCATCAAGTGTCTCATCGGAGATGGCTTCGAGTCCGATTAAAATATCCCGGAATCCCGCCTGATAGGCAAGCGGCAGAATGTCCGGATTGGCCGCGATAAAATCCGCCCTGGCATACGCCATGAAGGTTTTCTTAATTCCCCGTTTGATGATTTCGTTACAGAATAATTCGACGCGTTCCTTATGAAAGAAAAAAGTATCATCCACGAACCAGATTTTATCGTGTTTGATTTCCTCCACCTCGTCGATGACTTCCATGATGTCACGCTCGGTATAGGTGCCGCTGTTCATTTTGGTACAGTAACAGAACGAGCAGGCAAACGGGCAGGAAAACGATGCCTTGCTTAAGGCATATTTTCCCTTCATGAAAATATAGTTTTTCTTAAGGCCGCGGTAGAATGCGGTCCGGTCCGGCTTATTGATAAAACCGCAAACCGGCCTTCCTTTTTCTTTTAAGACCCACTCCCCGTCTTTTTTAAAAGCAATCCCGGTTAAGGTATCGAGAACCTCGGTTTTTAAATCTCCCTCCCACATGGCTTTTAAGGTGGAAAGACCGTTGTCGTAATAAACATAGTCAATATTGTCGACACAGAATTCTTTATAATTCATCTCCGCTTCCGGACCGCCCACCATAATGGTAATATCCGGAAATTTTTTCTTCAGCTGGCCGGCGCGTTTGATAATGTAATCCACCGTATTGGCATTGGCATTAAGGCCGATAAAATTATATCCGCCTTTTTTGATAATCCGGCACATTCTCTCAAAGCGGAACGTCCACGGATGGTCGAATTCATCGTGAATCTCGCAGGGGATTTCCATATCCCTGGCCAGTCCCGCCAGATATTCAAGCCCCAGAGGTTCCAAATGTGCCACGAGGGATGAATATTTCGGTCGTATTAAAAGTACTTTCAGCTCTTTTTTGCGCATTTTTCTCCCTCAATCAGTTTCTTCCAGTACTGGTTATTGACCGCCATGGCACCGAAACTTAATTTCAGCGTATCGTGAAGACCGTATTTCTTTACCATATACCATCCGGAAACCGGATTGGCCGTAATCATGTAATATAAGACCATCGTATACCAGTAGTACTGCCGTACCGAAATGTTCTCCGGCCTCACCACCAGATGGGCTAAGTCCCATTTCTCGTATTCGTCTTCGCGCACGATAAAATCCGGTTTGTATTTTTCGTAAATATCGGTTCCCCGAAGCGGGGTCAGCGGCTGCAGATTCACGAAAACAAGTCCGAGTTTTTTAATCCATTTGTATAAAGCATGAAAATCGTCCCACGTCCAGTCGAGCCCCAGAATAAACGTGCCGTAACATTCCACATCGTATTTTTTCAAAATGCCGACGGCCTTTTCGTTAATCGCTACATTCGTCCGCTTGTTGTAATTATCAAGCTGTTTGCTGTCGCAGGATTCAAGGCCCACGATAACCGCCCTGAGTCCGACTTCCTTAAACCGTTTAATTACGTCTTCGTTCGCTGCCACATAATCCGCGCGGCCGTATATCAAATACTTCTTCTCAATGCCTCTTTCCTCAAGCAGATTGCAAAATTTTAAAATCCGTTCCCGTCCGACTAAAAAATCGTCATCCACGATGTAGATTTCCGTTTCCGGAATCGTGGCAAGTTCGTTTACGATATCCTCTAAATCCCTCGCAAAATACTGATCGTCCATAATCTGCCGGCAGAAGCAGAATTTGCAGTTATAGGGGCAGCCGAACGACGTCTTGATTAACGTACAGTTGCGGTGGAACATGTAATAGTATTTCGAACGGTATTTGTTCACCTTCTCCCGGTCGGGATAGAGATACGGAAAAACGGTATCCTTCTTCGGAGGCTTTTTCCCGGGAACATAGATGCATTCGATTTCGTCGTTCGAATCGGCGAATTCCGCATCTCCCACGATATCCGTCCGTTTTTTATCGCTGTCAATCTCATCACCTTCACCGGTCGCAGATTCATTCCCGATTCGTTCCGGATCCGTGCTCTTCTTCCCCTCAAGTTTATTTAAGATATCGATGAACGTGCGGATGCCGTTTGCACGGATAATATAATCCACGTACGGGGACACAAAATCCTCCGGGTTTACTTCCGCATGAACCCCGGCAACAATGGTTACAATATCCGGATTTACTTCCTTCGTTTCGCGGGCATAACGCTTCATGATATTGACATGCGAAATATAACCCGTGATTCCGACCACATCCGGATTGTACATTTTTACAAAATAGGGCACATCCTCTTTCTCGATAATCATGTCGACAATCGTGCAGGTATGCCCCAAAGGCTCGATATTGGCCGAAACATATTCCAGTTCCAGCGGCTCGCAGATCATGACATTCTGCAGTCCGATGGTCTCCTTATCCGGTCTTGGTCTGAATAAAAGTACGTTCACGAGTGCTCCTTAAATACATGATATTCCGGAAATTCATATTTATATTCCAGCATATGCTTTCCCACCATGGCAAAAAGGTTTAAAAAGGGGTTGGAATGATGAGCATAGAAATACTTCCGCTGTAACTCAGCCCCGAATTTCAGTTTTGTTTTCTCCGATGTCTGCCCGAAATCGATTCTTTTAAATCCGTTTGAAATGGCATATTCCACGATGGAAAGAAGCATCACATAGTATAAATCCGCATCCGGACTGTCCATTCCGCAAAACATAAAAATCAGTTCGTCGCCGTTTTCGTGAAGAAGGACGAATCCCACCGGTTTTTCTTTTTTAAGAAAAACGATTTTCACTCCGTCCGCCCGGTCAAAGAATTCCTTTTCGAGACATTCGAGTTTATATTCCGACTTTTCATAAGTCTTAAGATACAGCGGATGCACGTCGATGCTTCCATCCGTAACAAAGCGTTTTTCCAAACCTTCCGTGCGTTTTCTTGCTAAGTTTATTCTTCTCCGGTAGGGACTCCGTAGCGATGATAAATACTCTTCGATCCCGGTATATTCCTCTTTGAGCGTAAGCACGCAGGTGGGAAGTGTTTCCCCGAAAGACATGCCTTTGGTCTTTACTTTTTCATCCGCATTTAAAATTAACTTGCAGCCCTTTACGGACTTTATGTAAGAAAAAAGCCATTCCGGATTGTTCGTTACATACCCCGGGCAGCTTAACGAACAGGGAAAGGCGATGGTCTGAATATTCATAAACCACTCGGCTTTTCCGTAGGTAAATAAATTCATCCGGTTTTCATAAACCGAAAAAAAACCGTAATCGGTATCGTTCTCAATAAAATAGTATCTCTGTTTTAACGGATTGGATTTGTTTAAAAGCCGGAACATCGATAATTCGTACGGGAAACGGAGGGACAGTTCCCCCGCATGACGGGATTTCTTCATCCGCTCAAAAATCTCTTCCGGACTCTCCGTTATAAATTCACTGAAATGTTCCCCTTTATTCATCCGTTTCCTACCGCTTAAAGCGGCTTTTCATAAACCACATACTCTTTATATTCTTCATCGCAGAAGATTCTGCAAAAACTGTTGGAATCTTCGTTTTCGTCAAGAATCCATGAAGTCTCCACCCTGCAAAGTCCCCGGCTTTTCACGGCATCATAGGCTTTTGCGATTAAGGCAAGCGGAAGTCCCACTCCGCGGTATTCTTCCAAAACACCGTACTCCATGACCTTGGC